>JAPLJL010000122.1 GCA_026388615.1 Pseudomonadota bacterium
ATTTCCTCAGCGATCTCCAATTTCTTCTCGACTAAAACCATCTCCACCTTGAGGTCCCGGATCCGGGTTGCCAGCATTTCGCGGGTGATCTTCACAGCTTCCTCGGGATCCCGGGCCAATTTAACCCCTCCGGACTTGCCCCGGCCGCCGAGAAGGATCTGGGCTTTCACCACCACCTCCCCCTTGAGCTCCCGGGCTACCTCCCGGGCCCCCTCCGGTGAATCCACCATTTTCCCGGCCGGGACTGGGATCCCCACCTTCTGGGCCAGGATTTTCCCTTCATATTCATAAAGACGCATGGTTTTACCTCCGTTTTTTCCCTGGTTTGCTTTACGCTATACGTTCCGTGCTGTTCATTCCTCGTTATCTCGATGTCAATGCTATATCAAAAAGGGATTAAAAATGGAAGTCCACTCAAAATGGTTTATAGCTTACCGGGTATTACTTATAAGCTTAGGGTAAAAAATAATAATCTTTATTTGGCCTATGTACATGACTGGCCTAGTTGGAAATAAAACATGATTTGACTTCAAATCAAAATATTAGATTGCTTCGTCGCTTGCGCTCCCTGGCCGACACGAGCTGACGGCTCGGGCAGGCCTCGCAATGACCAAAGAGGGTGTCATTGCGAGCCCGAGCTTGCCGAGGGCGCGGCAATCTCGGAATTGAGATTTAACATCTCGTTCCCTGGGAATAAGAAAATTTTGGTTAAGGCCAGTCAAGTGCATAGGCCTAATCTTTATTTTCTACGATTAAATAAGAATGGTTATCTAAGATGCGGTATTTGCCCGGGAAACCCTCTGGATGATCTCGTCCTGGGCCTCTTTAGTGAGGTCGGTGAAATAAGCGCAGTAGCCGGCCACGCGGACGGTCATCCAACGGAATTTATCCGGGTCCTTCTGAGCGTCCCGGAGAACGGCTTCATCCAAAACGTTAAACTGCACCTGCATCCCCCCGAGCTTGAAATAGGACCGAAGCAGGGAAACAAACAGGCTCCCGTTGTTCCCGGGGGCAAACACCCGGGGATCAAGCCCCATAGTCAGGTTGGAGCCGTTGGCGGCTTCGGTGAAATCGATCGCGGCGACCGAGCGCAGGAAGGCGGTCGGGCCTTTCCGGGTCCCGGCGGCAGAGGGCGAGATCCCCAGGGTAAGAGGCTCCCCTGCCCCCCTCCCGGAAGGCAGTGCCCCCACCCATTTTCCGAAGGGGATATGGCAGGTCACGCTGTAATATCCCGGAATATAAAATCCTCCCCGGGGGTTCCGGTGTTTTTTCACCTCCCGGGCATAGATCTGAAACACCTCGTGGGCGTACTTTTCCGCCAGGCACTCGTCATCGCCATACTTGGAGACCCGGTTGGTCAGGTAGGCTTTCAGTTCCCGGTCGTGGGCAAAATCCTCCTTCAGAGCTTTTAATAAATCCGCCATGGTCAATCGCTTCCGGGCAAAGACCGCCTCGTCAATCGCCGTCAGGGCGTCGGCCACCGAGCCGACCCCCACCCCCTGAACGCCGGTAAAATCATACCGGGCGCCGCCGGAGGTTACATCCTTTTTCTTTTCCAACGCATCCTGGATCAGCGCGGACAGCAGCGGCGAGGGGAAATATTCCTTATGGGCGACGGAAAGCACGTTGGTTCCCCGGACCATCTGGTGAACGAGATAAGAAACCTGGGTGGAAAAGGCCTTCAGCACCTCTTCCATCGAAACGAAATCCTCCGCCCTTCCGGTCTCGGGACCGATTTTCTGCTTAAGCATCGGGCTGAAACCATTATTCAGGGCGAGTTCCAGGCACAACCCGAGATTCAGGAGCGCCGCGTCCGTGGATCCGAACGACCGGCCCTGGGGATTGGGTTCCACGCAGCCTAAGGGGGCGTAATCCCGCGCGTCTTCCAGACTCGCCCCTACCTTCTGCATGGCCGGGATGATCACCTCATCGTTGTAAATCGAGGGATGCGGGCTTCCGCTCGCGATGCTGGTTTCAATGGCGCGAAGATAATCCGGGGGACTCGCCGGGTTGACCCGGGCGAAAAGATTGGGCTGGTGCGTGTTGACCTCGCGGATGGATTCGAGGATCAGGCCGGTGAGCTCGTTGGTGGCGTCCCGGCCCTCCCGGTCCACCCCGCCGATCACCGCCCCCTGGCTCGTCATCAGCCCGCTGAAATACCGGTTGAAAAGCTCCGGGAACAGGGGAGGAAAGCTCGACATCTTGATCCAGAGGCACTGGAGAAGCTCCTTGGCCTGTTCCCGGGTCAAACGACCCCCAGCAATGTCCTTCCGATAGAGCGGGTAGAGATACTGGTCCACCCGTCCGAGGGAAATTGATTCCTCGTAATTCTCATGATGAAGGGCAACCTGGGTAAGCCAGACCGCCTGGAGGGCTTCCGCGAAGGTACGGGCAGGATTGCGGGGGGCGTTCTTCAAGTTTTCGGAAATGGTTTCCAGCTCCGTTTTCCGGACCGGGTCCTTTTCTTTCCGCGCCAGGTTTTCGGCCTCACCGGCATACCTCTCCGCGAATTCCATTACCCCATTGATCGCGATGATCACCGATTCCAGGAAAATCCTTTCCTGGCGATACTCGGTATTCTTAAGTTTTTCTTCGGCCTGCTCCCAGATCCACCCGAAACCTTTCTCCACCACTCTCTGGTAATCCGGAGTCACGTGCGAGATCCCGGCGAACTCGGTCAGGACCATGACCCCCTCCAGGGCAAAAAGCCGGAAGGGGGTAAAGCCGATCGGCCTCCTTTTCAGGGAATCCAGGTTGACCGAGGCCAGGTCCAGGAGTTTTCTTCTCCAGGAAACCGGCATCCTCCGGATCACTTCCACGCCCAGGTTGACCGCCCCCGGCGCCCATCCCCCGCGCTTTCGATTCCGCAGCAGCATGGAGATCGCACGGTCCGCGACGGTTTTTCCCAGCCAGAAGGGAAAGATATCCTTTTCCAACTCCCGGGCTTCATCTTCGGTGAGGGCAAAGGGATTGTCTTTACGAAGATGGATCTTCCGGAGCTCGGGCCAGAGGGCAACGCTGTCAAACTCAGGGAAAAGAAGCGCCCCCATCTTTTTTTCGGTCATCGCCCCCACGATTAGTTCTCCGGGGTAAATCTTGACCGGGACATGGTTGAGGGCATACCGGACCGCTTCGGCCCGGAGCAAAGGGGGCTGGAGATATTGGTTGGCCTGGAAATAACGGGTGATCCACCGCGCCCGCTCCAGGCTGATCGGCCGGGGGCTGACGTAAAGATCCTGCTTTAGGCTTTCAATCCGCGGGGTCGGCATAGCGTCAGACAAACAGCTTTTTGCAAACCGCTTATGACAGACAGCATATAAATAATTTTACCATAAAATAAAAAACCCCTCTTTAGAAAAGGGGAAGGGAGAGAAACAGAAAGCGGAAAAGAAAGATAGTTATGAAACTTATACAAAAGGGGGATATGAAAATCCCCCTCCCCCTTTTAAAAAAGGGGGAGATTAATTTAGGCGTTTCCTTTCAGACCGGTTTCAATTCCAAAAGTGATGGACTCGACCGGCACCTGTTCCTTATTTTTTTCTTCCTCGACACTCTGATCAAAATT
>JAPLJL010000173.1 GCA_026388615.1 Pseudomonadota bacterium
AACCTGTTTCTCTCAATCGTCATTCGTCAATCGTAAATCGTAAATTTTTTATTCTTTTTCCCCGAATATTATCGCCTGGAACTTCTCGATCCTGGTTCCCTTCTGTTCCCAGGCATCCCCGGGCAGGCCGGCTTTATAGCAGCAATTTTCCAGGAAGGTTTCGCGGTCCCAGCCCTGTTCGGTGGCTACCTGGGGGAGGAAAACCCCCCGGTTTCCACCACGCGTGATATAGATCCCGTCCTCCCCGACTTTTATTTCCCGGGGGTCCTTCACTTCCTGCAACGGGGTCAGGACCGAGATCTCAATATCGATTTTGGAAAGTTCGGGTAAGGTCACCGGAGAAAAGCGGGGATCTTCGAAGGCCGCCGCCAGGGCCATCTCCTGGATCGTGCGCGGCAGGCTCTCCCGGGACTGGAAGTTCCCGATACAGCCCCGCAGGTCTCCCTTTTTCTTCAGGGTGACAAAAGCCCCCCGTTTTTCCAGAAGCTCGGGAAGCCCGGGTTCGGATTCGACCATCCGCCCGGTTTTCAGGCGTTCCTCGATGGTTTTCCGGGCCAGGGAAAGCAATTCGTTTTTTGCTTCGCGCGAAAGATCAGTGGTCATAATAGAACCAATATCTAATGCCTAATTTCTAATGACTAATTAATTTCTAATTCCTAATTTCTAATTTCTAATTAAATCCTAATGTCTAACTTTTTAAATTCCGAATGAAATACTCCAAAATCGGGTTTTGGTTTGAACATTCGACATTTTTATTTTAGACATTGATTAGAAATTAGTCATTAGACATTAGACATTTTATTAGGTTTTGCTCACCGCTTCCTTCCAGCGTTTCCGGATTTCCTCCCGCGCCCGCGGGTCGAGATCGGGCCGGAAGCTTTCCGGTTTCTCCCGGACCCGTTGGAAATCCTCCAGGCCTTTGAACAGGCCCGAGCCCAGGCCCGCCAGCATGGCCGCTCCCAGGGCGGTCGCCTCGAACTGGGCCGGGCGGACCACTTCGACTCCGGAAAAATCCGCCAGCATCTTCATCAAAAGATTATTGACGGCCGCGCCGCCGTCCACCCGGAGGAATCGCAGATCCGCGCCGGTGTCGTCCTTGATGGCCTGGATCAGGTCGACGTTGATGAGGGCAATCCCCTCCAGGGTGGCCCGGGCCAGATGGGCGCGGGTGGTCCCGCGGTCAATCCCCGTGATTATCCCTCTCGCCCCCGCCCTCCAGTAGGGCGCCCCCAGCCCGACCAGGGCCGGAACGAATACCACCCCGCCGGAATCCGGGACCGAGCCCGCCAGGGCCTCGACCTCGGCGGATTTGTGGATGATATTCAAGCCGTCCCGAAGCCACTGGACCGCGGCCCCGGCGATGAAGGCGCTGCCTTCCAGGGCATACTGAACCGGCTGATTACCGATCCTCCAGGCAATGGTGGTAAGCAGGCGGAAGCGGGAATGAATGAGCTGGGAGCCCAGATTCACCAGGAGGAATGAACCGGTCCCCAGGGTCAGCTTGGCAGTGCTCGGTTCAAAACAGCGCTGGCCGAAAAGGGCCGACTGCTGGTCACCGATCATCCCGGAGATCGGGATCCCATCCGGGAGAAAATCCAATCCTTTCGTCTCGCCGACGATTCCGGAGGAACTCCCGAGTCGGGGGAGCATCGGCTCCGGAATCCGGAAAATATCCAGCATCCGGGGATCCCACTCCTGGGTCTTGAGATTCAGCAAAAGGGTCCGGGAAGCGTTGCTGACTTCGGTGAGGTGGACTCTCCCGCCGCTCAGGCGATACAGGAGAAAGGAATCGATGGTGCCGAAGGCGAGTTCCCCGGCCTCGGCCCGTTTCCTGGCTCCCGGGATATTTTCGAGCATCCAGAAAAGCTTGGTCCCGGAAAAATAGGGATCAAGCAGAAGGCCGGTGGATTCCCGGACCGACTCCTCCTGCCCTTCCTTCCGGAGTTTCTCGCAGATATCCGCGGTCCGGCGGTCCTGCCAGACGATGGCGTTCGCGACGGGGGTGCCGGTTTTCTTCTCCCAGACGACGCTGGTTTCCCGCTGATTGGTGATCCCGATCCCGGCGATTCTTTTCGGGTCAATCCCGCCGTTCCGCATCGCCTCCTGAGCGGTGGAGCGGACCGACTCCCAGATGGATTCCGGGCTGTGTTCCACCCATCCCGGGCGCGGATAGATCTGGGGAATCTCCCGGTAGGCCTGGGCCTGGGCCTTTAACTCCGGGTCGAAGAAGATGCACCGCGACCCGGTGGTTCCCTGATCGACGGCGAGAATCAGATCTTTCATTGCGGTGACTGCCTGACGGTAATTTCCAGGGGAACGTCATCCACTTTCAGGAATTCGCTCTCCTCGCCGAACTTGAAGCCTTTTTTCTCGAACAAAACGACGTTGATGAAATAATGGCCCTGGGGCACGCTGGCCACACCTTTGCCCTGGAAGCCGAACTCCCCGAATCTACCCGGTTCCAGGCCGGGATCATCCTGGGCGCTGGCGTCATCAATATAGAAAAAAGAGTAGCGGAAAGTATCCTGGGGCTTCAACCGGCGGGATTCATTCCAGATCTTTTCGCTCAGGAAAAACCTCCCCATAACTGCTCCCTCGTCATTAAAAATAATGATCCACGGGGAGATCTTGTCGATGGCGCCGACCGTGAATTCCGAGACCTTTTGTTCTGCAGGCGACATTTTCCCGTCGATCAGAAGTGGTTTTTCATTGATGGGATTGAAAAGGTAGGAACCGACGGCGCGGCGGGTAAAATCCAGGGCCACCGTAACTTCCCCGTCGCTGATAAAGGCCTCCGGGTTGAAAGGTATGTACATGTCGTTGGGCAAAACGGTGCGGTTGGGATAGCTGAAGACCAGGCGGTCAAGCGAGGGGGACGGAATTCCCGGAAGCAGGTCCACCCAATTGCGGTATTTCTTGATCACCCGCACCGGCCCGTCCAGGCAAGCCTGGAGCCGGCCTTTGGTATCGGTTTCGCTCAAGTCCATCCGGATTTTCCCGAGCAGGAAGCTGATCGTAGCCCGGATTTTCAGCCGGTCCAGGAGGTTTCTCTTCATGGCCCGTTCGATATCACCCGGAGCCTCCGGATCGTAAAAAGCCGCCAGGTTGAAAACCGCGGGGTGATCCGGATCGTTAAAACCGAAAACAAACTCCTCGGTGAAAACCGCCTTGCCTCCCGGGAGAAGACCAACGTAATCGCGGGGGGAAAGCTTCGGGGGCTCCGGAAAATGAAAAAGGTAGGCATAGCCCCTTCCTCCATCGAGAGGATCCCGGGCCTCGATTTCCATTCCCCTTCCGGCTGGCCACTGGTTGGGATCGGCCCGGTCCCCCAGATCGCGGGAGATGAAAACCAGTTCGTCCCGGGGTTTGACGACTCCCGGTTTCTTCCCGGCACCGCTCTCCCGGAGACTGCCGTTTTTATACACAACCGGATAGAGGTATTCTCCCTTCTTATCGACTTCGTCTATCTGGAAAGGAATCACCTCCCAGGCCCCGTTCCGGACCGCCATCAACCGGAGCGGGCCGATCTTTCCGTTCTGAAAAAGGGACAGCTCTTCCATTCTAATCACGATCGGATCGATCACCCGCTTCAGGGTATTAATTTCGGTGGTGACGGGAACGGGAAAAGAATCGGCGGCCCGGGCGAACCCCGGCAACCACATCCCGACAAAAAACAGCATCCACCAGGTTTTCTTATAAAAATCCGTAAAAAATGTTAATCTCATATAATCATGCCTCTCGATTTCGGTATTTTTATTTTCCGAC
>JAPLJL010000428.1 GCA_026388615.1 Pseudomonadota bacterium
ATGTGGCCGACCAGTTCCTTTTTCATCTCGATCAGGTCCTCAGCCAGGATGTTCGCGACCACAATCTCGAATTCCCCCGGCATCTCCGCGACCGGGGTCTCACCCGTCTGCATTTGGGAGGTCACCTGGTTCAGGTAGGCGTTATTCCGGGCGATCTCCACCGCCCGCGGGTCGATGTCTATTCCCATCACCCTTTCCACCCCCAGCTTAACCGCCGCGATCCCGAGGATGCCCGAACCGGTCCCGACGTCCAGCATGGAAACCGGGCCCTTCTTCTTCATTTCCTCGAGGGCTTCTTCCATCAGGATCAGGGCCAGCCGCGTGGAGAAATGGGTCCCCGTCCCGAAGGCCATCCCGGCGGTGATCTCGATGACCACCTCTCCCGGCGCGGGGGTGACGCTTTCCCAGGAAGGTTTTATCACAATCCGCTTCCCGATCCGGGCCACCTGGAAAAGGCACTTCCAGTTCTCGGCCCAGTCTTCATCCATCAGGATTTCGAAGCTGACCTTGGGAATCTCCTCCTTCCCCTGGGCCTGGGCGGCGGACTTAATGAAGTGCCGGATCTTTTCCACTCTCTGTTCCAGCTTTTCGTCGCGGATGAAGTAAGCCAGCAGGACCAGGCGCTCCGGCTTGGGGCTGGAGAAAAGATCAAAATAAGGCTTGGACTTGGCCCGGTCGGTAAAAACCCCGTGTGACCCCAGGTCAAAGATGAAGCCCGCGAGCGCATCCTCCAGATACTGGGGAATGTCCATGCAAACCTCGGCCCACTCGACCTGGGGCTTCATCGGCTGCTCTCCGGGATGCTCGCCGGTTCTTCGCCCCGGCTGGGATCCAGCATGGAAACAAACAGGGAAAGCTTCTGGAGATCCCCGGGACGGAAAGAGAGAATCGCCGTCTCGGGATAGCCGATCAGATAGCGCAGATTGCTCATTAACACCTCCGCTTGGGAAAAACCGGGGTCGATGGAGAAATAATCAATCGGACGGTTGTCTTTCTCGATCTGCATCGCCTCGGTCAGGTTCTGGGTCTGCAGAATGACCACGCCTTCGAATATGGGAACTTTAAAATTTATTTCGGCAGGGGAAGCCAGGAGGATCTTATAGCGCAGTTCCATCTTCAGGGCTTCCCAAGTTTTCTCGATTTCCCGGATCAGCAGGGTTACCGTCGGGGACATTTCCTGGGAACGGTAAACCTCGCTCTCCAGAACGTGAGTCACATCCATGTCCAACGAGTAACGGAAGCGGATCAGTTTGGCTTTCTCATCCTCGAAGCGGAAATCCGGTGAATGTTTGAACAGGTGCCGGACGTTCAACCGGTAGGAGTCCAGGAATTCCACCACGGTATCGTAAAGGCTGGAAAGGTGGAAAAGGTCCAGCCGATTTCGGCTGGTGAGGGCGGCAGTGGGGGATTTCTTAGTTGGCATTACTTTTGAGTTTTGAACTTTGACCCTTCGACTACGCTCAGGGCAGGCCTTTGAGCTTTATTTGACATTTGAACTTTGGCCTTTGGATTTAAGCTAACACCCCTCCTCCATTCAGGCCCGCCCATTCCACCGCCAGAACCTTGGTCAGCATGATCACCCCCGCCTTGCTGACCGAGTAAGCCCCCAGGAAAGGCATGGGCCGGAGTCCGGCCGAAGAAGCGATATTAACGATCACGCCTCCCCCTTTCTCGCCCATCACCTGGGCCGCCGCCCGGGAAAGGAAGAAAGCACCCCTGACATTGACCTCCATAATTTTGTCCCAGGCCGATTCCTCCACCTGGATAATCGGCCCGAAAACCGGGTTAGTGGCGGCGTTGTTCACCAGGATATCGATCGTTCCATAATGCTCCACCGTCTTCTTCGCCAGGTTTTCCAGGTCGGCGACCTTCCCGTTGTGGGCCGCGATCGGGAAGGCGTCGCCTCCCTTCCGGCGGATCTCCTCCGCCACCTTCTGGAGATCCTCCAGCTTGCGGCTGGAAAGCACCACCTTCGCCCCGGCCTCGGACAAGCCGTGGGCGATGGCCCGGCCGATGCCCCGGCTGGCTCCCGTGACAATGGCCACCTTTCCCTGGAT
>JAPLJL010000372.1 GCA_026388615.1 Pseudomonadota bacterium
CAGAGCTCGGAAAAGACCTCCTGGGACTGCCGCAGGCCTTTTTCGGAAGTCAGGGTCTCCTTTTCCAGAAGCGCGGTGAAAACCTTGAGCCGGAGGCGGTCGATCTGCGTGACCCGGCCCGAGCCCGAAGCCAGCCATTCCTGGATCTTCTGGTCAATCTTGGCGATCTCCCCCAGCAGATCGTTCTGCAGGATATTGACCTCGTGGGCCAGCTGATAGGCGAAATAGAGATCAATCAGATCATCGCTGAGATCAGCCCGGGCCCGCTCCACCTGGTTTTCTTCCGCCTTGACCCCCTGTCCGGCCGCCTTGGCCGCCGAGGAAATCGCCCCGAAGGTATAAAGGGGCTGCAGCGCGGTCAACTCGGCCTGGAAAAAGGGGCCGATGGTTTTGAGGCTCAATTCATCGGCGGTTATCTTGTTCAGGTCTGGATTCAGGACATCCCCCTTCGCGTCGGTGACCGGACCGGTAATCAACCGGAGCTTGAGCTCCGGCAGGAAGCGGCTGTTCTTGGCTTCCTGGAGATAAGTTTTCACCGCCGCCAGTTTTTCCTGCTCCTTCAAAATCAGGGGATTCTCCTGCGTCGCCTTCTGCAGACAATAATCCAGCGTGACCTGGCCAGCCGGGGCTGACGTCGGGAAGAGACGGAGAAGAAATACGCCCGCGAGAGCTGCCCTGAGAATAATCTTTCCGCTACTTTTCATTTATAAATTTTTATCCCCGATAAACCCGAGAAACCCGTCCCGAGATCGAGGTGAAGATTTCGTAAGGTATCGTCCCGGCCCAGGCAGCCATTTCCTCCGCGCGAATCTCCTCCCGCCCGTCCCGGCCGAGGAGCGTAACCTCATCGCCAGCCCGGGCCGAGGGAATCTTTCCCACTTCCACCATGGTCAGATCCATGCAAACCGAGCCGATCACCGGGGCTCTTTTTCCCCGGACCAGGACTTCGCCGCGGTTGGACAGCGATCGGGAATAGCCGTCCGCGTATCCCACCGGCAGAATCGCCACCGCTCGGGCGGCGCGGTTCAGAAACATCTTTCCGTATCCCACCCGGTATCCCGGCGGGATTTTTTTGATCTGCTGAATGCGGGTTTTCCACGTCAGGACCGGCTTCAGGCTCAAGCCCGGTTTCGCCAGGCGGTTTTCCGGATAGGCCCCGTAAAGCGCGAGCCCGGTTCGAACCAGATTGTCCCCTCCACTCCGGCGGAGAATTACCGCCGCGCTATTTGAGGAATGAGTATAGAAAGGATGGTAACCAGCGTCAAGAAAAAGCCTGACCGCTTTTTGGAATTCCCTCCGCTGGGAACGGGTAAAGACCTGGTCGGTGGCTTCGGAAAGATGGGTCAGGATCCCTTCGATCCGGAGATTTTCCAGCCGCCGAAAATCCCGGAGGAACCGGGGGATCTCGGCCGGGATTAACCCAAGCCTTCCCATCCCTGTATCGACCTTGAGATGGATCGGAAAGTTCTTTTTCCCCCGGCGCCGGGCCTCCCGGGAAATCGCCCGGGCCATCTCGATCCGGTCCACCACCGGGGTCAGCTCTGATTGAAAAAGCACGGGGATTTCCCCCGCCTCCAGATGGCTTAAGACCAGAATCCTTCCCCGGATTTTACCCCGGCGGAGTTCCTGAGCCTCAGCGACCTGGGCCACCCCGAAGAAACCGCATCCCTCCGCGGCGAGGCTTCGGGCCACCGGGACCGCCCCATGCCCGTAGGCATTGGCCTTTACTACTGACAGGATTTCGGCGCGCGCAGACAGGCTCCGGGCCAGGGCCCGGTAATTCGCGGCCAGGGCCCGGAGGTCAATTTCCGCCCAGCATCTTTTTAAACCGGCACTCATGATCAAAGGATATATTACCTTGCCTCCGGCTCTTGTCAAAAAAAGAAGCCCTTCAGAAACTGAAGGGCTTCTTTTAATTTAATTCTGGCAGCGCCCTACTCTCCCAACCGATAACCGATCAGTACCATCGGCGCTGGAGGGCTTAACTTCCGTATTCGGAATGGGAACGGGTGTTTCCCCTCCGCTCTAGCCACCAGAAACTCGTACATAAAAATGGAATAAATATAGAAGCTCTAAAATTTGGGTGAAGACTTATTAATAATAATTATGGCCAAGCCTCACGGCCGATTAGTACCGGTCAGCTTAAGTCCTTACGGACCTTACACCCCCGGCCTATCAACCTCGTGGTCTACGAGGGGCCTTTAGTCCAGCCAAGGTTGCCCCTGACTAGAGGGATACCTCATCTTGGAGTGGGCTTCCCGCTTAGATGCTTTCAGCGGTTATCCCGTCCGCACATAGCTACCCAGCGCTGCATCTGGCGACACAACTGGTACACTAGAGGTGCGTCCATCCTGGTCCTCTCGTACTGAGGACAGCTCTCCTCAAGTATCCTTCGCCCACAACAGAGAGGGACCGAACTGTCTCACGACGTTCTAAACCCAGCTCACGTACCACTTTAATCGGCGAACAGACGAACCCTTGGGACCTCCTTCAGCCCCAGGATGTGATGAGCCGACATCGAGGTGCCAAACCTCCCCGTCGATGTGAACTCTTGGGGGAGATCAGCCTGTTATCCCCGGCGTACCTTTTATCCGTTGAGCGACGGCCCTTCCATGCAGAACCGCCGGATCACTAAAGCCTGCTTTCGCATCTGCTCCACCCGTCGGTGTCGCAGTTAAGCTCCCTTATGCTTTTGCACTCGACGGCTGATTTCCAAACAGCCTGAGGGAACCTTTGCACGCCTCCGTTACCTTTTGGGAGGCGACCGCCCCAGTCAAACTACCCACCAAACATTGTTCCCGACCCGGATCACGGGCCTAGGTTAGAACTTCAGTACAACCAGAGTGGTATTTCAACGTTGACTCCAGCCCGGCTAGCGCCGGACCTTCAAAGTCTCCCACCTATCCTACACAAGCAGGACCAAAGTTCGATGTTAAGTTGTAGTAAAGGTGCCGGGGTCTTTCCGTCTAGTTGCGGGTAAACGGTATCTTCACCGTTGCTTCAATTTCGCTGAGTCCCTGGCCGAGACAGCGCAGGAGTCGTTACGCCATTCGTGCAGGTCGGAACTTACCCGACAAGGAATTTCGCTACCTTAGGACCGTTATAGTTACGGCCGCCGTTTACTGGGGCTTCAGTTCATCGCTTCTCATCCCGACTTGCGTCAGAACAATGACAAATCCCTTTAACCTTCCAGCACCGGGCAGGCGTCAGACCCTATACATCGTCTTGCGACTTCGCAGAGTCCTGTGTTTTTAGTAAACAGTCGCTCCTGCCGTTTCACTGCGATCCGAATCCGCTCCCGGAGCAAGTCCGTTCACGGTTTCGGACACACCTTCTTCCGAAGTTACGGTGTCATTTTGCCGAGTTCCTTAGCCAGGGTTCTCTCAAGCGCCTTGGGATCCTCTCCCCGCCTACCGGCGTCGGTTTGCGGTACGGTCACCAATTAAGCTCGCTACGAGGCTTTTCTGGGAAGCATGGGATCAGCCAGTTTGTTCCCCTAACGGGGATCCTCATCACCTCTCGGAGTTAACGAGATCCCGGATTTGCCTAGGACCTCCTCCTACAGGCTTAAACCTACCATTCCAGCTAGTAGGATGGCCTACCCTTCTCCGTCCCCCCATCGCTCAAACGCCTAATCAGTGGTACAGGAATATTAACCTGTTGTCCATCGCTTACGCCTTTCGGCCTCAGCTTAGGTACCGACTAACCCTGAGCGGATTAACCTTCCTCAGGAAACCTTAGGCTTACGGCGAGCGGGTTTCTCACCCGCTTTTACGCTACTTATGTCAGCATAATCTCTTCTATTCGGTCCAGGCATCCTCACGGTTACCCTTCGCTCCAAATAGAATGCTCCTCTACCCCTCCCGACTTGCGTCGGAAAGCCGCGGCTTCGGTAATATGCTTGAGCCCCGTTACATTTTCAGCGCAGAACCGCTTGACCAGTGAGCTGTTACGCTTTCTTTAAAGGATGGCTGCTTCTAAGCCAACCTCCTGGCTGTCAGAGCGTTTCTACATCTTTTCCCACTTAGCATATCCTTAGGGACCTTAGCCGGCGGTCTGGGATGTTCCCCTTTTGCCCATGAACCTTATCGCCCACGGACTCACTCCTGTTCCTGAAGTAATGGCATTCGGAGTTTGGTTGGGTTTGGTAGTCTTGTAGGACCCCTAATCCATCCAGTGCTCTACCTCCATTACTCAATAAAACAAGGCTGCACCTAAATGCATTTCGAGGAGTACCAGCTATCTCCAAGTTTGATTAGCCTTTCACTCCTATCCACAGTTCATCCGAGCGGTTTGCAACCCACACCAGTTCGGGCCTCCATCTCGTATTACCGAGACTTCACCCTGACCATGGATAGATCACTTGGCTTCGGGTCTACTCCCGGCAACTAAACGCCCATTTCGGACTCGCTTTCGCTCCGGCTTCACCTCTTCGGCTTAACCTTGCTGCCGAGACGTAACTCGCTGACTCATTATGCAAAAGGCACGCGGTCAGCCGGTCACGCCCGAAAGCGTGACATCAGCCTCCCACCGCTTGTAGGCCTGCGGTTTCAGGTACTATTTCACTCCCCTCACCGGGGTTCTTTTCACCTTTCCCTCACGGTACTAGTTCACTATCGGTCACTGAGGAGTATTTAGCCTTGGAAGATGGTCCTTCCGGCTTCCCTCGGAGTTTCTCGTGTTCCGAGGTACTCGAGAAACCGAACCCAAGAGTTCCCACCTTTTCGCCTACAGGACTATCACCTTATATTGTCCGACTTTCCAGACGGTTCGACTAAGCTGGGAATTTGTAACTCTCTGAAGAAACCGCCGTTTCCTCTATTCGGTCCTCACAACCCCAGTTCAACAACACCGGCGGGCTATCACGTTGAACTGGTTTGGGCTCTTCCCGTTTCGCTCGCCGCTACTCAGGGAATCGAGATTTCTTTCTCTTCCTAGAGGTACTGAGATGTTTCAGTTCCCTCCGTTCGCCTTCCGACCCTATGAATTCAGATCGGAATGTCCCGATATGAATCGAGACGGGTTGCCCCATTCGGAGATCCCCGGATCTAAGCCTGTTTAGCTGCTCCCCGGGGCTTTTCGCAGCTATCCACGCCCTTCATCGCCTCTCAGTGCCAAGGCATCCACCGCAAGCTCTTAGTAGCTTGGCCATAAATTATCAATGAGAGTATACCCAAATAATTGAGCTTCTATATTTATTTTTCAAAGATCAGACGAGGATAGTTTTCAGCTTGGTGGAGGTAAGCGGGATCGAACCGCTGACCTTCTGGTTGCAAACCAGATGCTCTCCCAGCTGAGCTATACCCCCGTTGGTGGGCCTAGGTAGACTCGAACTACCGACCTCACGCTTATCAGGCGGGCGCTCTAACCAACTGAGCTATAGGCCCAAAATCGTAGAGAACAAAAGGCTCTCAAACTCCGAGAGCCCCGGTCTTTCGACCTTCGAAAACTGAATAGCCAACACCTCAGAATAATTCTCCATAGAAAGGAGGTGATCCAGCCGCAGGTTCTCCTACGGCTACCTTGTTACGACTTCACCCCAATCACCTACCATACCTTGGGAACTTGCCTCCCGCTTGCGCGGGTTAGCACAGTGACTTCTGGTACAGCAGATTCTCGTGGTGTGACGGGCGGTGTGTACAAGGCCCGGGAACGTATTCACCGCGCCGTTCTGATGCGCGATTACTAGCGATTCCAGCTTCATGGAGTCGAATTGCAGACTCCAATCCGAACTGAGGCCACTTTTTTGAGATTAGCTCCCCCTCACGGGTTCGCAGCCCTTTGTAGTGACCATTGTAGCACGTGTGTCGCCCTGGGCGTAAGGGCCATGAGGACTTGACGTCATCCTCACCTTCCTCCCCGTTAACCGGGGCAGTTTCTCTAGAGTGCCCAACTTAATGATGGCAACTAGAGATGAGGGTTGCGCTCGTTGCGGGACTTAACCCAACATCTCACGACACGAGCTGACGACAGCCATGCAGCACCTGTCTTCCCGTTCCCCGATTGCTCAGGGCACTCCCGGCTTTCACCAGGATTCAGGAGATGTCAAGCCCAGGTAAGGTTCCTCGCGTTGCATCGAATTAAACCACATGCTCCACCGCTTGTGCGGGCCCCCGTCAATTCCTTTGAGTTTTAGCCTTGCGGCCGTACTCCCCAGGTGGGGCACTTAATGCGTTAGCTGCGGCACCCCCAATAAATCGGGAATACCTAGTGCCCATCGTTTACAGCGTGGACTACCAGGGTATCTAATCCTGTTTGCTCCCCACGCTTTCGCGCCTCAGTGTCAGGAATGGTCCAGAAAGCCGCTTTCGCCACTGGTGTTCCTCCCGATATCTACGAATTTCACCTCTACACCGGGAATTCCACTTTCCTCTCCCACCCTCAAGCTGTCCAGTTTCGAATGCAATTCCTGGGTTAAGCCCAGGGCTTTAACATCCGACTTAGACAACCACCTACGCGCCCTTTACACCCAGTGATTCCGAGCAACGCTTGCACCCTCCGTCTTACCGCGGCTGCTGGCACGGAGTTAGCCGGTGCTTCCTTCGGCGGTAACGTCAGAACCCAACCCTATTCAGATTGAGTTTTTTCTTCCCGCCCGACAGAGCTTTACGACCCGAAGGCCTTCATCACTCACGCGGCGTCGCTGCGTCAGGCTTTCGCCCATTGCGCAAAATTCCCCACTGCTGCCTCCCGTAGGAGTCTGGACCGTGTCTCAGTTCCAGTGTGGCTGGCCGTCCTCTCAGACCAGCTAACCATCTTCGCCTTGGTAGGCCATTACCCTGCCAACAAGCTAATGGTACGCGAGCCCATCCCGGAGTAGCAGCAGCCTGAAGCTTCCGCCACTTTTGGCCTCAGCCACCGAAGTGGCCGTGGTCTCATCCGGTATTAGCCCCGCTTTCGCGGAGTTATTCCAGTCTCCGGGGAAGGTTACTCACGTGTTACTCACCCGTTCGCCACTTTACTGTCCCAGTTGCCCGGGATTTCTCGTTCGACTTGCATGTGTTAAGCACGCCGCCAGCGTTCGCTCTGAGCCAGGATCAAACTCTCCGAAAAAATTTCACCATAATCTCCGAAAAGATTACGGATTTTGACAGAGATTAAAAATAAAGGACGAGTTGTTCCTTGGTGTGGCTATTCAGTTTTCAAAGAACAAAAGACAGGCATTCCGACATGAAATATAATGACGGATTTCTGGGATGTCAAGAGGAAAGGAATCCTCTCCCTCCCCAGCCATTATATTTATCCTTTCACAACGCCTAACGCCAGGAAGTTTAACCTTGAAGAATTTTTTGTCAATACCCATTAAATAATATTAATAATGAGAAAGATTCCGGCACTTATGTGACCCTGATTTTATGATACTTCTTCTTCCCGACCCGGATGAGGATTGCCCCGTCTTTGACGGAGTCGGGCGAAAGCAGATCCTGGCCTTCGCTGATTCTTTCATCATTGATATAAACCCCTCCCTGCTGGATCAGACGCCGGGCTTCGCTCCTGGAGGAAGCCAGCCCCACTTCAAAAATCAGCTCCCAGGCCGGGAGCCCGGGCTGCAACCGCGTCCCGGGGAGGTTCGAAGTCGGCAGATTATCCTGCTCCCCCGCCAGAGGGCTGCGATTGATCGAGCTGGCCGGGAGAATCCGAGGTTCAATCCTTTGCGCGCCGAAAAGCCGGGCGGCGGCTTTCCAGGCGGATTCCGCTTCCTTCTCCCCGTGCACGAATTTGGTGATCTCGAAAGCCAGAATGGTTTTTGCCTGGTTTAGTTCGGCTTCGGAAAAATCCTTCACCATCCGGATTTCTTCCATCGGCAGAAAGGTAAAAAAGGCGAGGAAATTTTCCAAATCCCGGTCATCCACGTTCCGGAAATACTGGTAAAAATCATAGGGGCTGGTCCGCTGCGGATCGAGCCAGACCGCGCCCGAGGCGGTCTTCCCCATTTTCTGCTGATTGGCCGTGGTCAGGAGGGGGAAGGTCAGGCCGAAAACCTCGGCGGATTCCAGCCTCCGGACCAGATCTATCCCGGCCAGGATATTCCCCCACTGATCGTCGCCCCCCATCTGCAAAACGCATCCATGTTTCCGGTAAAGGACCAAAAAGTCGTAGGCCTGCAGAACCTGGTAATTAAACTCGAGAAAGGAAAGCCCCCGCTCCATCCGGATTTTATAAGCCTCGGCCGAGAGCATCCGGTTCACGCTGAAATGGCGGCCGATCTCCCGGAGGAATTTGACGTAGCGCAGGTTTTTCAACCAGTCGTAATTATTCAAAATGATTGCCTTCTCCGGGGAAAAATCTAGAAACCGTTCGACTTGTTTTTTGATCTTTTTGGTGTTCCTCCCGATGGCTTTCCCGTCCAGCATCTGCCGCATCTCCGTGTGCCCGGAAGGATCACCGACCCGGGCCGTCCCGTCCCCCAGGAGGAGGATCGGGCGGTGTCCCGCACGCTGGAGATGCACCAGGGCCATGATCGGGAGCAGACTCCCGGCGTGGAGGCTGTCCGCGGTCGGGTCGAAACCGATGTAAGCCATCATCGGACCGGCGGCGAGCTTTTCCTCCAGTTTCTCTCTTTCGGTGATCTGGCGGATAAAACCCCGGGACTCCAATTCGGCTAAAAAGTTTTTCATGACGCTGAGTTTAATTTAAGCCGGGAGGGACAATCTTTCAATTTTCAGGCAGCGCCCCGAGCCCGCATCCAGCTCCAGGAGCACCCCCTGCAACAAAACGTTCTTCTGGGCCACGACAAACTTGATCGGCATCTGGGTCAGGAAATGGTCCAGCGCAGGACCCGGCTCGAGCCCGATCACTGATTCGCTGGCCCCGGTCATTCCCGCGTCGGTGATATATCCTGTTCCCCCCGGCAGGATTTGTTCGTCCGCAGTCTGAATATGGGTATGGGTCCCGATCACCGCGCTGACCTTGCCGTCGAGATAAAAACCCAGCGCCTTCTTCTCCGAGGTGGCCTCGGCGTGAAAATCCACTATCAGCAAAGGGGTTTCCTGGGAGAGCCGCTCCACCTCCCGTCTCGCCGTGGCAAAGGGATCCTCCAGCTGATTGTTCATGTAGACACGCCCCTCCAGGTTGATGACCCCGACCTGCGGGCCGGAGGCCAGGGGCACCACCACCGAACCCGCCCCCGGGACCTGGCTGGGGTAATTGGCGGGACGAAGCAGGCGGGGTTCCTGGGCGAGGAAATTAACCACCTCGAGATGGCGGAAGCTATGGTTGCCTCCGGTAATCACCCGGATTCCGGCGGAAAAAAGCTCGTCGGCTTCCTTGGCGGTGATGCCCTTTCCCCCCGCCGCGTTTTCCCCGTTCGCGATCACCAGCTCGAGCCCCAGATCCGTAAACAAGTCGGGAAGCACGCGCTTCACCGCCTGGCGTCCGGGACGGCCGAAGACATCACCCAGGAAAAGAATCTTCACCAACCCGCACTCTCACTTGGCGTATTCCACCGCCCGGTTCTCCCTGATCACGGTCACCTTGATCTGACCCGGGTAAGTCAGCTCCCCTTCAATCCGGCGGGCCATTTCTTTGGCCAGGGAATGGCTGGCTTCATCGGAAATTTTCTGACTCTCGACGATCACGCGAATCTCGCGGCCGGCCTGAATGGAGTAACACTTCTCCACCCCCGGGAACTCGGAGGCGATTTTTTCCAGGTCTTCCAGGCGCTTGATATAAGCCTCGTACATCTCCCGGCGCGCCCCCGGCCGGGCGGCCGAAAGGGTGTCGGCGGCCTGCACGATGTTGCCGTAAACGGTCGAGGGCTCGTCGTCATGGTGGGTCCGGATCGCCTCGAGGACGTCTTTCTTTTCCCCGTACTTCTGCGCCAGGTCCAGTCCGATCATCGCGTGCGAGCCTTCCACCTCGTGGTCCACGGCCTTGCCGATATCATGGAGCAAACCCACCCGACGGGCGAGTTTGGTGTCGAGACCGAGTTCCGCGGCGATAATCCCGGAGATGAAGGCCACCTCCATCGAATGCTGATAAATATTCTGGGCGTAACTGGTCCGGAACTTGAGCCGTCCCAGGAGCTTGATCAGCTCGGCGTGCAGTCCGTGCACCCCGAGGTCAAAGGCAGCCCGTTCCCCGTCCTCCACGAGCGACGCCTCAATTTCTTTCTCCGCCTTGTCCACCACTTCTTCGATCCGGCCGGGGTGGATCCGGCCGTCCTGGATCAGTTTTTCCAGGGAGAGCCGGGCCACCTCCCGGCGAATCGGACTGTGGGCGGAGAGCACCACCGCTTCCGGGGTGTCATCGATGATCAGATCTACCCCCGTCAGGGATTCCAGGGCCCGGATGTTCCGCCCTTCCCTCCCGATGATCCTCCCCTTCATATCCTCGTTGGGCAGGTTGACCACGGAAACCATTTTTTCCGCGGCGTAATCACCCGAATACTTCTGCGTGGCCAGGGCGACGATCCGGCGGGCGTTTCGTTCGGCCCCCTCCTTGGCTTCCTCCTCGATTTTTTTCGCGATCTTCTGGGCCTCGAGCCGGGCCTCGCCTTCCATGCTTTCCAGGAGGATTTTCTTGGCCTCGTTAGCGGTAATCCCGGCCAACTTTTCCAGTTTTTCCCGCGCCTCGGCCAGCATCTGGTTATATTTCTTGTCCTTCTCGTCCGCCGCCTGTTCGCGCGCGATCGTGGACTTTTCGCGCTTGGCCATCTCGGCGTCTTTCTTCTCCAAGAGATCGAGTTTCCTCTCGAGATTCTCCTCCCGGCTAATCAGGCGCCGCTCGATATTCTTGAGTTCCTGACGCTCCGCCCGGGTTTCCTTCTCGAAGGTGGCCCGGGCCTTCAGGGTTTCGTCCCGGGTCTGCAGGGCGCCTTCTTTTTTCAGCGCCTCGGTTTCCTTCTGGGCGCCGGCGATGATTTCCTGGGCCTGCTTTTCCGCGGATTCCAACTTCTTCTGGCCCCACACTTTGCGCAGGTAATATCCTAGAAAAAAACCTAGGGCCAACCCGACGATCACGACTAAAATATTTGTAATCATTTCTTATTCCTCCTACCTCTCAATGAGCCTGCCAGAGCCGTTCCTCGGTAAAAAGCCAATCCATTCTTACTCCCCGATCATCCGGGCAGAGCGGAATCCCAGGAACGACCTGGAAACTAAAAGCCAACCCGGCTTTGTTTTTCCGGGAGGCGGTTGAAGCCAAAGCCCGATCATAAAAACCCCGGCCGTACCCCAGCCGGTTTCCCTGGAGGTCGAAAGCCACCCCCGGGATCAAAATCAAGTCGAAGTCTTCCGGTTGCTTTTCCTCCCAGGGAAACACCGGTTCGGGAATCCGGAAAGTTCCTTCCCGCAGTTCGGAGTCCAGGTACACCCGGAAAAACCGCAGGGCTCCCGGCGGGTCGACCCGGGGAAAGAAAACCGCCTTCCCCCCCTGGGCGGCCGCCCGGAAGATGCCCCCGGTGGGAACCTCCCCCCGCATATCCGCGTAAAGGGCAATCCGGCGCGCTTTTTGAAAAGCCGGAAACTCCAGGATTTTTTCCAAAATCCGGGAACCCAGTTTTTTCCGGTCCGCTTCCCGGAAATCCACCCGCTGGGTCAGTTTTTCCCTTCTCAGCTTTTCCCGCATTTCCCCTGGTTCCACGTTTATCATAACCAAAGCAAAAAACGACCTTTTCGCCTCCTGAAAACAGATCGAAAACCCAATGATATACCCCGGCCGAAAGATAAATTCCGACCGCTCACCCATGATCAGAAATGAAGGGGATCTGGTTAAAGCTAGGGAATCTGCCGAGTTTTCCCCGGGAAAGATAAAGTCTTAACCCCCGGGACGAAAAATCGGACCATCATTCTTCCGGTTATGCTCGCGGAGGAAAGCAGAGACTTCTTTATCAAAAAACCGGAAATGGCAAAATATAAATTTTTTCCCAAACATTCGTTTTCCAAAACCCCACTTCCTGAATCATCTTATTATTATCCCTAAATTAAATTGGCGTTCTTCCGAACCGAACGACCTCCTCTCTGATATATATTCTATTTTTTTTATTTGCTCCCCGCCAGTGGCCGTGAAGACAGAGCTTTTTTGAACCGCATTTGGTAAGGTGGGCGCCATATTGCCGCTTTTGACCCTGCCCGGGACCCGGGCCGGTCAGCCACCGCAAGGGACGGCTCCCCTCTGCAATTCATTGGTTCTAAAAATAGTTTTCTGTCCCTACGCACCCGGCAGGGTTTCATTCAGTGCCGAGCCGACTTTCTCCTGTAATTCCCCGATTTTTTTCTCCAACGACGAAAACGCCTTTTCCTGGTGATTCCGGTAAACAAAGTACTCCTCGGCGATAGTTACGGCCGTCATGATGGCGATCCTGAGACTATCCACCGCGGTGAAACGGGTCCGGACCTGGCCGGCCGTTTCCTCGACATAACCGGCCAGATGCTTGAGAAACTCCTCGGTCTGATCGCTGGACAGCGACAGTTTTTGTCCTAGAATCTCGGTTCGAAAAGATTTTTTCATTCCCTTTTCTCCTCGACTTAAGGTTATTCATTTTAATTTTAGCCGTCAAGAGAAACCGGCTCGCTTGCAATCTGGGTATCCCCAATATAAAAATATAGAGACTGAAAACGTTATGCTTTGCTATCAATGCCTGAAAAAAATACCGGAGAACTCCCGGAAGTGTCCTTTCTGTGGACGGCTTCTTATCCCCGGACATCCCGAAGAAACCGCTTCCAAGCCCGCGCCTGAAAAACCGGCCAAAGCCAAGCCAGCCCCGGAAAAACCCGCCCATCCGAAGGCGCCGCCTCCCGAGCCCACTCCGGCCGAACCGGGCCCCGCCAAACCCGCGCATTCTAAACCGGCTCCGGAAAAACCTGGGAAAGCCAAGCCGGACCCGGCGAAACCGGGTTCGTTAAAAGCAGCTCCGGCCAAGCCAGCCCCCCCGGCGCCCACAATTCCAAAACCGCCGGTTTCCCCGCCCGCCGAACCACTGGCCCTATATAACATTGGGGATATTATCGCCAATCGTTATGAGGTCTGGGAAATCCTCGGTTCCGGTGGATTGGGCACGGTTTACAAGGTTCAGGACCGGGGCACCCGTCGGTCTTTCATCCTGAAGCGAATCCTCCTGGAACTGATCAACCCCGCGGTCATCGACCGTTTCCAGAAAGAAGCCGCGACCTGGAATAAAATCCGGCATTCTCATCTAGTTGAGGTTTATGCTTATGGCGAAGACCGGGGCTCGGTTTATTTTCTCCGGGAATATCTGGAAGGTCTTTCCCTGGACCGGCTCCTGACGGTACGGAAAAACGCCGGGGTTCCTTTTAGCATTGAAGAAGTTGATCCGATTTTTTCCCAGATTGCCCTGGGTCTGGACGAACTCCACCAGACGACCTTCCACGGGGATCTGAAACCTCAAAACATCATTATTCTCCCGGATACCCTGAAAATTACCGATTTCGGGATCGGGAAAATTCTCGAAAACCCGGATTTTATCTCCTCTCAGCTCGCCCAAAGTGATAATTATTATTATCTTGCCCCGGAACTAATCTCCGACCCGAAACATATCGGGAAAGGCTCGGACATTTATTCCCTCGGGTCCATCCTTTATGAGATGCTGACCAACGCGGTTCCCCGAGGCGAAATCCTCGCCCCTTCCCAATTAAATCCCAATCTGGGCCCGGCCCTGGACCCGATTATCACCCGCGCCCTCCGAGAAATATATTCGGAACGCTACGAAAACATGCTGGATTTCGCCCGGGATTTTTATCATGCCCTCGGGAAAGAAATGCCGGCGATTTTTTCCCCGCAGTCGATTGATGATCTTCCCCTTCCCGATGACTTCATGGACATTCAATCTTCCCGAGTTCTCGGTCTTGCGGTCAAGCCGGTTCCGGAAATCCTTCCCGGAGTCGCCGCGGCCAAGCCGGTTACCACTCCGGAACTGCCGGCACCGGAACCAATTCTTATCTCCGAACCGCCGGTCTCCGAAAAAATCGATATCCCCGAACCTCCAGCCCCGGAACCTATTCATATCCCTGAACCACCGGCACCGGAACCTGTTTCCATCCCGGAGCCTCCAGCTCCTGAGCCGCCGGCACCGGAACCAATTCTTATCTCCGAACCGCCGGTCTCCGAACAAATCGATATCCCCGAACCTCCAGCTCCAAAACCTATTGTCATCTCCGAGCCTCCCGCGCCTGAGCCGCCGGCACCCGAAGCTATTCCCATCCCCGAGCCGCCAGTTCCCGAACCGCCGTCACCTGAGCCTGTTTTCATCCCTGAGCCGCCAACGCCGGAACCACCGGCACCGGAACCCGTTTTCATCCCCGAGCCGCCAACGCCTGAACCGCCTACTCCCGAACCTGTTTTCATCCCTGAGCCGCCTGCTCCGGAACCACCGGCTCCCGAACCTGTTTTCATCCCTGAGCCGCCTGCTCCGGAACCACCGGCTCCCGAACCAGTTTTC
>JAPLJL010000190.1 GCA_026388615.1 Pseudomonadota bacterium
AAATGCAAACTGCTCTACCGGATCGAGGACGATATCCCGATCATGCTGATCGAGGAAGCCACCCCGGTCAACCAAGCCAAGTAGTTTGTGTGTTGGTAAGTTAGTGGTTTGTAAAACACAAACTCACTAACTTGCCGACTTACTAACGCACTAACTTGCCAACTTACTAACTCACTAACTCACTTATTTTAATATGGAAGGTCTCTCCGTCATCATCATTACCCTCAACGAGGAAAAAAACCTGCCGGACTGCCTGGCCTCGGCGGCCTTCGCCGACGAGATCGTGGTGGTTGACTCGGGGAGCACGGACCTGACCCGGGAGCTGGCCG
Organism: Pseudomonadota bacterium; assembly: GCA_026388615.1. Lineage (GTDB taxonomy): Bacteria > Desulfobacterota > JAPLJL01 > JAPLJL01 > JAPLJL01 > JAPLJL01. The sequence continues at coordinate 330 of JAPLJL010000190.1, forward strand.
AGAAGCACGGGGCCCGGGTCATCCGCCAGGACTGGCTGGGTTACGGGAAGCAGAAGGCCTTTGCCCTGACTCAGGCCCGGAAGCCCTGGGTGCTTTCCCTGGACGCGGACGAGAGGGTTTCCCCGGGACTTGCCGCGGAGATCCAGAAGATTCTTGGCGGGGAGGCGGGGCCGGACGGTTTTTACGCGCGCCGCCAGAATTATTTCCTGGGCCGGATGATGCGCCACGGGGGCTGGGAGCGGGACTGGGTGATGCGTCTTTTCCGCAAGGAAAAGGGGAGCTTCACCCTTTCCCCGGTGCACGAGAAGATCGAGATGGAGGGAAAAACGGGGCGCCTGGAAAACCCCCTGCTTCACTATACCTTCGCAACCCTGGATGATTGTTTTCTCAAGATGGACCGTTATGCCGCCCTCTCCGCGGCCGACCTGGCGAGCCGAGGGAAAAAAGCCCGCTGGCATAACCTGCTTTTCAATCCGGTCTTCCGGTTCTTCCGGATGTATGTCCTCGAGCGTGGATTCCTGGACGGGTACCACGGATTGGTCCTGGCCGGGCTGTATTCCCTGTATGTCTTTAACCGCTACGCCAGGTTGTGGGAAATCAACCGGGCCGATAAAGGCATTTCGGAGTAAGCCGAAGGATAAGCAATCACCATTCATGAAATTGTTCGGATCACTTTCAATATTGGATTGCTTCGTCGCTTTCGCTTCTCGCAATGACGCAAGGGAGTGTCATTGCGAGCCCCGACTTCTCGTCGGGGCGTGGCAATCCCTATTTTAAACTTGAAACTTTTTTCTGCTTTCATGAATCGTATCATCCTCGTCCAGACTGCTTTTCTCGGTGACCTGGTTCTGACCACGCCGCTTTTCCGGGCTCTGAAAAAGATATATCCGGATGGTTATCTTTCCCTGGTGGTTCGCCCGGAATACCGGGAACTGCTGCGGGAGATTCCGGAAATTGACGAACTGATTTTCTACGACAAGCGCGGGCGGGAAGCGGGATTATTCAATTTTTATAAAAAGATCCGGGAAATCCGGTTGCGGCTGGCCAGCCTGGCGGTTTCCCCCCATCGCTCCGCTCGGACGGCTTTACTGCTTTGGCAGTCTCATATCCATCAGCGGGTCGGTTTCGCGGAAGCAGGTTTGGGTTTTCTCTATACCGATCGGGTGGCGCGGGACATGTCGCTTCATGAGGTGGATAGAAATTTGAGTTTACTTTCCGCGCTGGAACAGGATCCGGGTAAATTTGACCGGAGGCCTTACCTTCAGGTTAAGGAGGAATGGGAGAAAGCGGCCTCACGCTTATTGCCCGCTTCGCCCGGATTAGTCGGGATCGCCCCGAGTTCCGTCTGGTCGACCAAGCGCTGGATTCCATCGGGTTTTTCCCGCCTGATTGATATCCTTTCTGAAAAATATGGTCTGAAAGCGGTCATTCTCGGGGAGCCCGGGGCGGAGTCCCTGGCGCGGGAGATAATCGGTCAGACCAAATCCGAGCCCATCAACCTGGTCGGGAAAACGCCACTGGGAATCCTGACCGCGGTAGTGAGCCGGCTCAAGCTGATGGTCAGCAACGACTCCGGACTGGTGCACGTGGCCTCGGCCCGGAATATTCCCACCGTGGCTATCTACGGTCCCACCTCG
>JAPLJL010000069.1 GCA_026388615.1 Pseudomonadota bacterium
GTGACTCTCCATACAATCCCTACAACGTCCACCAAGTCAATTTTATTTTGGAAGCAAGTTATTAACTATGAAAAAATGGTTGAAAATCCTGGGGCTTACGATTTTCCTGTTCCCCGGGATCACGACGGCTCTGGCCCAGGAAAAGTCGGCCGGGGAAGGGCCTATTCCGAGTTACGATTACCGGATCGGGGCCGGTGACCTGCTCGAGATCAAGGTTTTCGGTTCTACCGGGCTGGATCGGACGGTGTCGGTAAGCGGCAAGGGGATGATTGATTTTCCCTTGCTGGGCTGGATTTCGGCGGAAGGATCGACCGTTGAAGAGTTGACCAAGAACCTCGAACAGGGCCTGGGAGAATGCTGCCTGGTCAATCCCCAAATCAATATCCGGGTCCTGGAATATAACGCCCAGCAGGTTTACCTTTTCGGCGAGGTACAGAAACCCGGGGTCTACCAGTTGAAGAAAGGGAAAACCCTGATGGAACTGATCATCGAGGCGGAAGGGGTGACCCGGAAGGCCGCCAAGGGCCGGGTTTACATTCTCCGCCGGGGAAAGTCAGAAAGGGTCAAGATCGATCTGGATGAAATTATCAAGAACTCCCGCCAGGATGTTCCGCTCCAGCCGGGGGACATGATTTACGTTCCCGAAAGCATATTCTGATTGAGGGTGTTTCCAATCTTAGATTAAATGTTTTAAAGAACAAAAATGGGAAAATCTGACGGCGTTTCAGATAGTTATTTTTTATGGAGTGCAAGAGCTTGCTCTTGCAATGCATCCCGCCAGGGCGGGATGCGGTCCACATTTAAAACTTGATGGGAAAAAACTAAACACTATCTGATGGATGAGACCGTAAATCTCTACGATTACCTCGAAGTTATCAGGCGAAGGAAATGGGTGCTGATTTCCACCCTGATCATCATTTTCTCCTCGGTCACGATCGCCACCTTCCGGCAGGCTCCCACCTATCGGGCCACGGCGGTGATCAGCATTAACGTCAACATGCCTTCTGTTATTCCCTTCCAAAGCCCCTATCCGGAGGAGTCCAATTATTACAATTTTTACCACATCCGGGATTATTTCCGGACCCAGTACGAGATCCTGCAATCCCGGGACATCGCCCGCCGGGTTCTGAAAAATCTGAACCTGCGCGGCACTACCCGGTTCCCGGATATCCCCGATCCGGAAAGGGCGTTTCTGAGCGGTCTCGAAGTAGAGCCGGTGAAGGAATCGTTCCTGGTCAAGATTCACTATAAGGCCTCGGATCCGGAGGAGGCGGCCCGTTTCGCCAACGCCGTGGCCCAGGCCTACGCGGAAAGGATCCTGGACGAAAAGAAGGGGGTCGGTCAGGAGGCCTTTACCTTTCTTTCCGATCAGCTGTCGGAGATCAACCAGCGGATCAAAAAATCCGAGTCGGCTTCGGTGAAATTCCTGGAAGAACGCCGGATTTATTCCCTGGACGAGTCCAAGCAAATCCTGCACGGCAAGATCCGCAATCTTTACCAGGAATTGTCCGAGATGCAGAAAAACGAACGGGAGATCCAGCAGAAGCTGAAAGATCTCCAGGGTTTCGATCTCAACGATCCCAAGGTCCTGGCCCTCAAGATTTTCCGGGAGAATTCCCTGGTGCAGATGCTGATTGAGAAGAGGCTGACCCTGGCCGCCACCGTGGCCAATCTCCGGGCCCAGTACAAATCCGGGCACCCCGATCTCTCCCGGCCCGAGAGCGAACTGGCGGCGGTGGACCTCCAGATCCAGGAGGAGGTGGCCAATCTCCGGAAAGGCCTGGAGCTCGAGTCCAAGGGGCTTCAGACCCGGGAGAATTCCCTGCTCCAGGACATTAAGCTTCGCGAAAAAGAGGCCACCAATTTGAACGAGTACAGCGTAGAATACTATCCGCTCCAGCGCGAGGTGGACACCAACCAGAAAATTTACGACGCGCTTTTGACCCGCTTCCAGGAGACCCGGGTTTTCAACGAGGCCATCAATACCAACGTCAAGGTGGTCGAAGGCGCCCAGCCGCCCCCCGCACCCTTCCGGCCCAACCGGAAGCTGAATATTCTCCTCTCCCTGCTGGTGGGCCTCGGGCTCGGGACCGGGCTCGCCTTCTTCTTCGAGTATCTGGAAACAGTCCAGGCCACGATTCGGGAGGGCCGGGACATCGAGGAAAAACTCGCGATTCCGCTCCTCGGGGTGGTCCCGGCCGTAGCCGAGGGACTCGAGGAATTGATCCAGCAATTCCAGGAAAACCGGGAATCGGCCTTTTACGAGAGCCTGCGGTTCATCCGGGCTAACCTCCGGTTTTCCTCCGACGGCCGGCTGCCGAAGCGGCTGCTCTTCGTCAGCTCGGGGCCTCAGGAGGGTAAAACCCTGATCATGGGGAGCCTGGCCAAGATCCTGAGCGATAGCGGGGAAAGGGTTCTAATCATTGATACCGACCTCCGTGCCCCCGCGGTGGGCAAGTTCTTTCGGCTTTCCGACCGGCCGGGATTGACGGATTATCTCTCGGGCAAGATCGGGATCGGGGAGCTGGTGATTGCCACCGGCTATCCCCGGCTGGATGTGATTTTATCCGGCGGCGATTCCTCATCGCCGGCGAGCTTTTTCGAGGATCCCCAGTTCTTCCGGCTGCTGGATGACTTCAGCCAGAAATACGACCGGGTTTTTCTCGAAGCCCCGCCCCTCGGGTACTACTCCGACGGCCTGGTGCTTTCCCGGATGATGGAAGGGGTGGTTTTTGTAATTTACCGGGGGAAATCCCGGGTTGAAGGGCTGCAGGAAGTCAAACGCAAGCTGAATGACATCGGGGCCCCGATCCTGGGAGCGATTTTGAACGGATACCAGTATGAGGCCCAGACCTATTACCGCCATTACCGTTACCCTTACCCTTACGGCCAGCCGGGAGAGAAGAATGCTTTTCAGGAGTGGAAGGAAAAGGTGAAAAAACTTTTCGGTGCCTGGGCCAGCAATATAAATTTTTTAAAATTCCGGGGTAAGAAGAAGCTTCCCCCCCCTAGATAGCTTGTTTTCTTTCCCTGGTTGATCTTTGGGTTGATCAGTTCCCATGAATAATGAGGTCTCCAAAAAATCTTCCATTTTAAAACCCGATTCCCCCCAGCCGCAGGATTCCGGGTTTTTTTCATTATTACGTGGGTTTTTTCGTTCCGCCGGAATTATCCCCTTTTTCCTGGTGCTGGTTACATACCTTTCCGGGGGGCTGGATGAGAGGTTCTGGCCCCTGCTCGCGCTCGGTCTGGCGGTGATGGCGTGGTTATTTGTCCGGGAGCTTGATGAGACTCCGGGACTCCCGGTTTTTTCCCGGGTTTTTCTTCCTTTTCTGATCCTGGTCGGCTTCGCGATTTTCCAGGGTCTGCCGCTGCCCCATTTCCTGAGTGAATGGCTGCTCCCGGCGCGGCGTCATTTTTTGCTTTTACGGATTCCTGATTATTTCCCCGCCTTTAAATCCCCCGGCGAGATCAACTCAATTTCTTTTGTCCCCGGCGTAACCCGGACCGTGGGGATGTTTTTTGTTATCGGCCTGGTCATATCTTTTTTCACCTTCAACGGGATCAAGGACCTGCGGGATTGCCGGAGATTTGCCATCGTCCTGGTCTCCGGAGTGTTCGTGCTGGCGTTTATTTCCTTTGTAGACCTGGGCCTGAAAAACGACTGGCTGTTTTTCACCTACCCGGCGGGATTCGTCCACCGCGAATTCGGGCCGATCCCCAATTACGAGCACTTCGCCGGGGTCCTGGCCCTGGCCTTTCCTTTCGCGGTTTATCTGGTTATCACCGAAGAGAAAAAGGAATTAAAGGCGCTTTTTTCCTTCTTCGCGATGGTGATCCTTTCCGCCCTGATTACCACCACCTCCCGGGCGGCGATGGTAGGGATATTTTTCGCCGGGATTTTAATCATGATCGTCGGAAAATGGTATTTGGGGCTCCGGATCAAGACCTGGCATTTTCTCCTCCCGGTGGGTTTTCTGCTGGGCAGCTTCCTGTTTGTCAATCTCGCCCATTTCTTCAAAGACGTGAAATCGCTTTTCACCCCCTGGGACGAGATGAGCATGAAGCTCAAACTCTGGCAGGATGCCCTGCCGTTTTTCCAATCCTTTCCCTTTTTCGGGGATGGCTTGGGGACCTTTCCTTCCCTCTACCCGTTTTTCCGCAGGCTGACCGGGAACTTCGCGGTATTTTCCCCGGAGAGCATCTATGTTTTGCTGATTGTGGAAACCGGGTTGATCGGGTTGGCCCTCACCTCCTGGTTTTTTGCCTCATTTCTGCGGCGGACGCTCAAGCGGCTTAAGTCCCGGCACCATCGGGAGGTTTGGTCTTTTGTCCTGGCCGGTCTGACGGGGATCTTCAGCGTTTTGATTTATTCCGTGGCCGAGTTCGGTCACGAGGTCCCCGCCGTGGCCCTGGTACTGGCGGCGGTATTAGGGGCCACCTACCGGGCCACCCTGGTCAGGGAAAACCCCGATAACCCCGGACCGGACCCGGAAACCCGAAAAAAATGTCGACTTGCCGGCATATTGGGCGGAGCGGTTTTTCTGGCTGGGATTCTTCCCCTCAGCCAGGGATTGCTGGTCCAGTCGTACCAGAAGCACGCGGAAAATCTTTGTGTTCCTTTGCAAGGCAAGAAACTATCCGGTTCCTGTTCCGACCCGGACCGGTTAGTCCGGGTTTTCCGTTGGCTGGATCGGATCGGTCCGGGGGATGTTTCCCCAGGCGCCGGGGAATTCTTTTCCAACCTCTCCCGGGAGTCCGGGCCCGGGGGATTTTCCGAACCGTTTCGAATCCGGGCTTCAACGCTGGCTCGGGGATATTTCCGGGAATGTCTCAGACGCGATCCTTTTAATAATGTCTGCCGGACCAGGCTGGCCTGGGTTTTATGGCAGGAAAAAGACCTGGCGGATGCGGAACGATTGCTCCAGGCGGCCCGGGGGATAAATCCTCATGATCCCAATGGCCTTTATAATCTTGGCAATTTTTATTATTATACCGGCAAATTCACCCAGGCCCAGGAAATCTTAACCCAGGTCCGGGGAAAAATGGGCAGACTGCGCAACTCAGAAATTGAGGAGAAATCGCGGATTTTGGATCTGCTCTTAAATCGGGAAACCCGGTAAGTTGGCGGAAAAGGTCAGGAGAAGGATTATTGTTTCCGGCAGGGTGCAGGGGGTTTATTTTCGGGATAGTCTAAGAATGGCCGCGAAAGAGGAGAGGGTGTCCGGCTGGGTCCGCAATCTCCCGGATCGGAGGGTCGAAGCGGTTTTGGAGGGTGAGCCCGAAGCGGTTTTGCTGGTGATAGAATGGAGCCGCCGGGGTCCGCCCGCGTCCCGGGTGGAAGGAGTTGAGGTTACGGAAGAGTTTTTTGCCGGTGAGTTTCATGATTTTGAAATACGTTATGGTTATAAATGATATAAAGTTTAAAGTTACGGAACCCGTCTTGGTTGGGTGGCTTGCAATTTTAAGAAGAAAACGTGGCCGAATAACAGAACGAGCCGCCTGACCGTAAGACGACAAACGCTAATTTGAAAGGAGGCAAAAGATGAAGGTCACACTATCAATTCTCAAGGCGGATGTCGGCTCGGTGGGTGGCCATATCTGCCCGAGCGCGGAGCTGATGGAATCGGTCCGCCAGACCGTCAAGGAGGAGGGTAAGGGTATTATCATTGATTCCTTTATCAGCCACACCGGGGATGATGTTGCCATTCTGGCCACCCATAAACTGGGAATCAATTCGGAAAAGATTCACAAGATCGCCTGGGATGCCTTCCTGGCCGGGACCAAGACGGCCAAAGCCCAGGGACTTTACGGAGCCGGGCAGGACCTGCTCAAGGATTCCTTCAGTGGGAACGTGAAGGGAATGGGACCGGCGGTGGCGGAGATGGAATTTGAGGAACGTCCGAACGAGCCGTTTCTCTTCTTCGCGGCCGACAAGACCGACCCCGGGGCCTACAGCCTGCCCCTTTACCTGTCTTTTTGCGATCCGATGCATAACGCCGGCCTCTTGCTTTCCCCCAAGATGACCAAGGGCTTCAAGTTCACGATCATGGACGTGGAGCACTCCGACGCCGACAAGGTGATCGAGCTCAACGCCCCCGAGGATATTTACCTGATCGCCGCGCTCCTGCGCGACGGTGAGCGCTTCGTGGTCGAGTCCATCCATTCCCGCGACACCGGCGACCAGGCCGCGGCGATTTCCACCACCCGGCTTCATAACATCGCCGGCAAGTACACCGGCAAGGATGACCCGGTAATGCTGATCCGGGTGCAGGGCGCCTTCCCGGCTACCGGTGAGGTGCTTTCCCCCTTCACCATTGCGCCCCTGGTGGCCGGCTTCATGCGCGGCAGCCATAACGGGCCGCTCATGCCGGTGAAGATGAATTCCTCCATTTCCTTCTTCGACGGTCCCCCGGTGGTCTGCTGCCTGGCCTTCTGCGTCCACGAGGGGAAACTGACTCCCCCGGCCGACGCCTTCGATCATCCCTACTGGGACTGGGTCCGGGGCCGGGTTTCCGAGAAGGCCCAGGAGATCCGCCGCCAGGGCTTTTTCGGCGCCGCCATGCTCCCTTACTCGGAGCTCGAGTACGGCGGGATTGTGGACATCATGAAGAAACTGGAAAGCAAATTTAAAGTTCGTAAGTAACCGAGGTAGATGCGTTCAAGTTATTAGTCTCAGGAAAAATATTAATAAAACCTCTCAAT
>JAPLJL010000073.1 GCA_026388615.1 Pseudomonadota bacterium
AGGCGGACGTGGCAATCTATTTTCCGACCGCTGATTATTTTAGATTGCTTCGCTTCGCTCGCAATGACAAAAATGGATCATTTTAATTTATTTTTCGCGGCGGATGATCCCCTCCAGAAGCTCCAGGCGCTTCACCGGGGCGGGCCCGAAAAAAGACTCGATCTGCTTGGCGTCGCGCATCCTTTTTTCCTGTCCGTAATCCTCGATGTAGCCGTAGCCTCCGATCGCCTGCACCCCGTCCGAGACGGCCCGGCTGGCCAGTTCGGTGGAAAGGATCAGGCCGGTTTCCACCAGCAGTTCTTCCCGTCCCTCGTCCACGGCCCGGGCCATGGCCCCGAACAAAGCGCGCCCGGACTCCGCGATGACGGCCACGTTGGAAAGCAGCAGTCTGACCATTTCGTGATCGATAATAATCTTGCCGGCCTGGTAACGCTCCCGGGCGTAGGCCTTGGCTGCCTCGAAGGAACCCGCAGCGACCCCTACGGCCAGGGCCGCGGCGGCCGGGCGGAACCTCGCCGCGAAACCGGGATATTCGGATCCGGCATCCGGGCAGAGTAAATAATCGGCAGTAACCTCCAAGCCCGCGATCTCCAGATCCGCCACCGGGACACCCCGGAGACCGAGGCTCAAGACCGGCGCGCTCCGGGATATCCCCGGGTTTTTAAGATCAACCAGAAAAAAAACGATCTTTTCCGTCCCCTTCAGGACAGCGGGAATGACCGCGGCCTCGGCTACCGGGGCGAGGGCCAGGTATTCCACCTTTCCCTTGAGTACATAGCCATTCCCCTTTTTCTCCGCTTCCAAACCCCGAGGCAGATTCGCGGGCGAATCATAAACAGGAAAGGCCAGGAGGTTGGCCGATAGATATTTCTCTTGAAGAGAAGACTTTCCCCATTTGAGCAAAGCCGATTGCCCCAGGGCGTTGACCAGAAGAATCGCGGCGACGCTGGCGTCTTCCCGGGCGAGGGAATAGAGAATTTCCGAGAAAACTTCCATCCCCTGGCAGGTACCGCCCCGTTCTTCGGGCAGCAGGACCTGCGCAAGCCCCACCTCCCGTGCCGCCTGGACCGCCCCGGCGTTGAATTCCACGTAGGGATACCGGTCAAAATCGAGCGCCCGGGGTTTCAGTTCTTTCTGGGCGAACCTTTGCGCGGTTTCCCGGAAAGCGGCGAGGCAGGCTTGATCTGTGGTGCTCATGATCGCTCCATATTTTTTGTTTTGTTGATTATTTTGTTAAAGACAACTTTGACAAATATATTTCGTAGGGGAGCCGCTCCGCCGGCTCCCTTCTCGGGCGGCTGCGGAGAGCCGCCCCTACAAATATCAAAACCAAAATACTTTTTCACCCTCTCCTCTCCGAGCCGTAGGTTCCTGCTTGGTCGGCAATACTCATAATCACTCCTTCCTCTAGAAAACTTCCACCCCGGAAAGATGCCGGGCGAGGTAATGCGTGAAAATATTCAGGCGATTGAGCTGGTTGGTGCCCTCGAAGATCTGGAGGAGCTTAGCGTCGCGGAAGATCTTCTCCACTCCCTGGTCATGGCGGAGTCCGGCCTGCCCCAGAAATTCGGTCGCGAGCTGGCAGTTTTCCATCGCCATGTCCGAGCCCACTACCTTGGCCAGGGAAGATATTTGCTGAAC
>JAPLJL010000186.1 GCA_026388615.1 Pseudomonadota bacterium
TTTTTTCTTTTTGGGGGGAAGGTTTCGCTTCCCTCACAATGAGTTCCGTACCGTTATGCGGGCAGGCTGACCCGCAGGGTCTAGCCCGTATCGATAGAAACTTAATCGCCGGGTTTTCGCAGCCTGATTTCAGAAGAGTTCGTGTCGCGAGAACCTTCCCCCCGGGCTTTTGAAAACCCCTAACGTCTCACGTCTGACATCTCACTTAGAATATGGTTTGAGAACCAGGACGTGATTATACTGGCGGAGGACGTTTTCCCTCCGGAAGGGGAGCGGGTAGTTTTTCACCTGGAGCCAGAGGGGGATCATGTCGGCGTAATGCTCGCTGACCGGGTTGCCGGACTGGCCCGAGGAAATCACCAGGAAGGCCGGCTCCTCCAGGCCGAAATCCACCACGAAACGCATCGCCGGGATGATCCAGACCCGGAAGTCCTTTCCCCAGTCATAGCCGGTGACATTCACGGTGTGGTAATCCCCGCCGGCCGGGAAGGGACCCCGGTCGAAAAGCGGACCTAAAAACCCGGCTTCTGCGGAAACCTCGCTCTGCCAGTGATAGGTATGGAGTTTACCCCATTCCCACCGGGCCGGGTTTTTCCCCAGGCGCTGGACCAGGAAATGGTAGGCGTCGGCGAGGGAGCGGGCCAGAATATCAGGCTTGGTTTCCTTCCGCGGGGTGGTGATATCGTCCCAGAAGGGGCTTTCCTCCCGGCCGAGCAGGTGATCTTCCGGGGCGTTGTAGGAAAGGGAATTGGTCTTGATGAAAGCCTGCCAGGCCGCGCTTTCCTCGGGGCCGAGCTCGTCCAGGAAAATATTCCGGGTGAGAAAATGATGAAAGGCGCCCAGGAGGGCGGCGGAAGCGGAATCCGCCCGCATGACCGCGTCAAACCTCCCGGGGCTCAAGAGCTCGCGGGCGGCCAGGGCTTCCTTTCTCCGGGCGGCTTCCGGGAGGGCGTCGATCGCCTTCATGACCGCCTCGGCCAGGCTTCCCGAGAAAAGAACCTTCTGGGTTTTATCCGCCATCAGGGAAAGCTGATCGGCCTGGATGGCCATCATGTCCCCGGCGGTCGCGGCTTTCAGCCTGGAGATCAGGGCGCGGACCCGGTCGGCCCGCTCCGGCCCGATCCAGGTGGAACCGTAGCGGGAGGATTCCTCCCTCGGCAGCGTGCGGTTATTGGCCGTGACCAGGAATCCCTCGGGCGGGTTTTCGGAATGGGGCTGCTCCGGGAAGGGAAGGTAGCCGTCCCAGTCGTATTCACCCGTCCATCCCGGGGAGGGGAAAAGCCCCAGGCCTTTGAGCCTCTTCGGATATTGGCCGGTAGCCTGCCAGGCGATTCCTTCCGTGTCGGCGTAAACCATGTTGAGGTAAGCGATATCAATGTCCGACATGGCCTGCCGGGCTTCCTCGAGGTTGCGGGCGATCCCCAGCCGGGAAAGTCCCCGGGGCCCGGTTTCCCCGTCCGCTTGCGACCAGCGGAGGGCGAGACCCAGGCGGGAATCGACGGGCGTCGGGGTCAGGGGGGATTTGGGGCCGGAAGCGATGCCGGCGAGGGCCTCGTTCAGGAGGGGCCCGTGCCGGGTGGATCTGATCACCCTGGTTTCCGGGGCGCGGCCCTTGACCCGGAAGGTTTCGACTTTTTCGGCGAGGGGCTCGCACCCACCCCGGTATTCGGCGCAGGTTTTACCGTTTTCGGTCCGGAGCTTTTCCAAAAAGATATCCTGGCTGTCGGCCATGACCATGGTGGCGCCCCAGGCCACCCGCCCGTTGAACCCGAGGTTGACGAGCGGCACCCCGGGGATCATGACCCCGGCCGTGTCATACTCCGGGGATTTCAGGTGCATGATCATCCACATGCTGGGAATCGTGAGGTCGAGGTGAGTGTCGTTGGCGACCAGGGGACGTCCCGAACGGGTGCGGGATCCCGCCAACGCCCAGTTGTTCGAGGCCGGCGCCCCGCGGCCGAGAACCCCGGCCAGAGCGTCCGAGACGGCCGCGAGCCCCGTCAGGAGGGGCGCGGAACCGGAAAGCTCCAGGCCGGAAAGCTTCCGGGCTTCGGTGAAGGGGATCTCCTCATCCGGGTGAACGGGGAAGAGCCAGGCCGCCTTTTCCAGTCCCACCCGCTCGGCCAGAGCGAGAAAGGAAAGCTCCTCGGTGAGGTTGACCGAGAGCCCCAGGTTGGCGATCCCGAAGACAGAGAGGCAATCCTCGGGCTGCCAGGGGGGCGGCTCAACCCCGGCCAGGGAGAACTCGGGGGGCAGCTTCCCCCGGTGGAGGGATACATATTCGTTCACCCCCTCGGCGAAGCACTGGAGCGGGTTTTTCAGCTCCGGGGAGAGTGCCGCGTAGGCGCGCTCGGTGAAAAGGTTGGTTCCGATGGTGCGGAGGTAGATATCAATCGGGAGCATTTTCTTTCCGAAGAGCTCGGCCAGGCGGCCCTGGGCGGCCATCTTAAAGAGCGTCATCTGCCAGAGCCGGTCGGAAGCCATGGCGTAGCCGGCGGCGAGCATCAGGTCCCCCTCGTTTTTGGCTTCAATGTAAGGGATGCCCAGGTCGTCGCGCCGGATGACCGCTTCTTCCTTAAGACCGGGAAGCGAAAGCGTGCCGTCGGGCCGGTCGACCGAAGACCGGAAGTAGAGCTTGAGGACGGCGCACCCGGAGAGGAGAATCCCGGCCAGCCCGAGCAGGGCGAAAAAGAAAGGACGGCGGACAAGCGTATTTTTCATGAAGACCTTATTTTCACGGATTATAGCATTATTCGTAATCGCGCCTTTTCTCTTCCACCCGCCTTCGCATAGCCTACTCCGTTAAAGTAACTACGAAGGCCGAAAAGCCACAGATTTTACCCGTGGATGAATGCCTTTGGCGGGCCTCGCTAGTGTAGTGTCTTAGCCACGGCTTTACCGTGGCTAAGATCCTCGGTTTTGATTAGGTAGGGGCGGCCTTCCCTGGCCGGTTTTGCCCGGCTCGGGCAGGCCACGGCCGCCCGAATGAGGGAGCCCGCGGCCTGCCCGAGCTGACGCTCGCGTCGGCCAGGGAGGGGCTCCCCTACGAAAAAAATTATTGTAAAGTTTTTACTGAAACACAATATTAGCTTTGGCGGGTTCCGCCCGCTGTAAACTCTGTTGAGGTCCCACGGTTTTAAGCCGTGGGGCTCCACTTTCCATCTTTTCGGATTCGAGGTAAATGTATATGAACATTTTAAGAGCTGTTTTATGCAGAGAGCCATAACCACAGATAAAGTCCCGGAAAATTCCACCGCCCGGGTGGCGGTGCACCCGATCCATGATCTCCTGGAGTATCTGATCCCGGAGAATCTTCGGGCGAAGGTCCGACCCGGGATGCTGGTCCGGGTGCCTCTCGGCAGAAGGGAAAGCTCCGGGCTGGTGGTCGAGACGGGCTCGGCTTCCGGCCGAAAAGACCTGCGCCCTATTCTCGAGGTTTTCCGGGAGGATCCCGTCATAAATCCCGAGCTGCTCGAACTCTTGAAATGGGCGGCCGGATATTACCTGGCGCCGCTCTCCAGCCTGGCCGAACTGGCCCTGCCCCCCGGTCTGGAAAATCCTCCCCCCGGGGAGCCGCGGACGCATCTTTTCCGGATGGCCGAGGGCCTGGAATGGGAAAAGCTTCTGGCCCAGGTCCTGCACTCGGCCCCGGTCCAGGCGGAGATCCTGAAACAACTCGCCGATTCCCGGGAACTTTCACTTTCCGACCTGCCCCCGGAAAAAAGGACCCAGTACCTGCGGGCGTTGCGGGAGATGAAAAAAAAGGGATGGGTGAAGGGATTTTACCGGGAAGAAGAACTTCCGGCGGGGGCGAGGGTGAAGGATCTTACCCCTGACCAGGAAAAGGCCCTGGCCGCCATCGAGTCGGGGTTGGGAAAAGGGGTTTTCGAGACCCACCTGCTTTTCGGGGTAACGGCTTCCGGGAAGACCGAGATTTATCTCCGGGCGGCCGCCCGCGCCCTGGCCGCGCAAAAAGGGGTGATTATCCTGGTCCCGGAGATCGCGCTGGTTCCCCAGATCGCCGGGAGATTCCGGGCCCATTTCGGGGCCCGGGTGAGTGTGCTCCACTCCGGATTGCCCCGGCGGGAGAGAATAAATTCCTGGGTCAGAATCCAGACCGGCCTGGCCCCGCTGGTGATCGGAACCCGTTCCGCCATTTTCGCTCCCCTGTCGGCCCCCGGGCTGATTGTCGTGGATGAGGAATACGACGAGGCCTACAAGCAGGAGGAGGGGGTCCACTATAACGCCCGGGACCTGGCGACAGTCCGGGGAAAGCTGGCGGGGGCCACGGTGATCCTGGGCACGGCTACCCCCGCCCTGGAATCCTATTTCAACGCGGAGGCCGGCAAGTACCGCCTGCTGAACCTGCCGGTCCGGGTGGACGGGCGCGCCCTTCCCCCGGTTACGGTGGTGGACCTGCGGACGGCCAACCTGGGATCGGATTGGACCAGAAACCCGCTTTCCCCGTTTTTAAAGGAGCGTATCACCGCCCATCAGAAAGAGGGGGGAAAGGTTATCCTGTTCCTGAACCGCCGGGGATACTCGAGCTCGATTCTCTGCCAGGATTGCGGCCAGGCCCTCCGCTGCCCCAATTGCTCGGTCAGCCTGATCCTGCACAAGGCGAGAAAGATCCTGCTCTGTCATTACTGCGGCTTCAGCATCCCCCCCCCGGACGCCTGCCCGGCCTGCAATTCTCCCCGGGTCCGGATGTTCGGGGTCGGGACGGAAAGGATTGAAGAGGATTTGACCCGGGATTTCCCCGGTCTTTCCTTCCGCCGGCTGGACCGGGATACGGCCCACCGGATCGGGGCCCCGGCCCGGATCCTCCAGGATTTCTCCTCCGGCGGAGTCGAGATGCTGGTGGGCACCAAGATGGTGACCAAGGGGCACGATCTCCCCGGGGTCAGTTTAGTCGGCGTGGTCCTGGCGGATCTTTCCCTGGATCTTCCCGATTTCCGGGCCGCCGAACGAACCTTCGAACTCCTGGCCCAGGTGGCCGGAAGGGCCGGAAGGGGAGAGCATCACGGGGAAGTGGTGGTGCAGACTTTTCTCCCCGATCACTACGTGATCAACCTGGCCCGGACGCAGGATTACCCGTCCTTTTACCGGACCGAGCTCGAGTTCCGCCGGAAATTTTTCTATCCGCCTTTTTCCCGGCTGGTTCAGATCCTGGTTTCCGGGGTGAACGCCCGGAGAGTGGAGGAATCGTCGGAAAAATTTAAGGAAGAATTGGAGGGGAAACTGTCCGGGAAAATCAAGAAAGGGAGAGATATCTTGGTTCTCGGGCCCGCTCCCGCCGCCTACGCCAAGATCCGGGGGCGGCATCGCTTTCAGATCCTGATCAAGTTCCCGCCGGATTTCCGGATCCAGGCGCCTCTCGCGAAGATCCTGGAATCATATCCCCGCCGCCAGCTGGCGGCAGGTGTCACTTTCTCGGTGGATATCGACCCGCAGAGTCTGCTGTAGGCAGTAAGCAGTAGGCAGTAAGCAGTAAAAACCCCGATAAAACCTAAAAAAGATTTTTGCCTTTCTCGTTTTTCACTAGTTGAATCGAGGGGTTTTCCTTGTTTTTTTGGTTTTTAGGAAGCCTGGGGGTGGGTTCTCGCGACTCGCACTCTTAGTAACCCAGGTTAAAACAAACTCGATAATAAAGTGTTATTCGATACTGGCTAGACCCGGTTGCCCCGAGCACATTCGTTTCACTCAGTGTAAACTACGTCGAGGGGCGGGTCAGCCTGTCGCATTAACGGCACGGCACCTATTGTGCGCGGAGCGAAACCCACCCCCAAAAAAGAAAAAATAGACAACGACGAGGGAGAAAGGCTTGAGTGTTTTCGGCTTGGGCAGGCCCACGCCTTATTTGTCCCGAGTAAAGCGAGGAACTCCTTACGTATAACGTTTTTTATTTGCGGCGGAGGGATCGGATTTTTCGCAAAATCGGATTTAAAAAGTTATCAAGTTCCTCGATTTTGAGAAGATAAGCAGTCAGCAGGTAGATTATCCCTCCCATCCCCACCATCGCGGCCAGAGCCAAAATTCTGATTATCAGGCTGGTCTGGGCTGACCATTCGATTTGATGGGCGCCCAGCATCAGCAAAGCGCTCATCAGGCCGGCGGCCAAGAGCATTTTCAATCCGGTCAAGAGCACGTCGGAAAAATGAAAGGCGCCGATTTTCCGATGGAGAAGATAGAAGAGCAGACCCAGATTAAGGTAAGCGGCGATCGAAGTGGAGAGAGCCAGACCGGCATGTTGCAAGGGGACCATTAGAATCAGATTCAGGGTCAGGTTGGCCAAAAAGGCGATCAGTGCCACCCGCATCGGCGTCCAGGTATCCTTGAGTGAATAGAAAGCCGGGACGACGATCCTGACCCCGCCAATCCCGAGGAGCCCGACGTTGAAGGCCAGGAGCGCCCGGCCGGTAAGCAGGGTTTCTTCGGGCCCGAATTTCCCGTGTTCGAAAAGGACGTTGGTGATCGGGGTGCAGAGAGCCGCCAGGGCCAGGGTGGCGGGGAGAATGATAAAGAGAAGGCTTCGCAGGGAATGATTGAGGGTTTCCTTTAAACCCTCCATATCCTTAAGCGCGGTTTTTTCCGACATGGTGGGGAGGACCGCGGTGGCCAGGGCGGTGGCGAAGATACCCATGGGGACTTCGATTACTCGATCGGCGTAATAAAGATAGGAGATGGATCCTCGGGGAAGAAAGGAGGCCAGGAGCATATCGACCAGGATATTTAACTGGTAAACGGCTAGGCCGATTGCGGCCGGGGCGAGAAGAATAAAAATTCTTTTCAAACCCGGATGGGAAAATCTGATCGGGCCCCGGAACTTTATCCCGGTGCGCAACAGGAAGGGAATCTGCAAGAGGACCTGGAGAATCCCCCCGAGGATTACGCCGGCGGCCAGGCCGAAGATCGGATCCCGGAAAAAAGGATACAGCAGGAGAGCGGAGCAGATCATCCCGATATTCAGAAGTACCGGGGAGAAGGCGGGGGCAAAAAAGTGTTTATGGGAATTTAGGACCCCCATAGCCCAGGCGACCATCCCGACGAGGAGAATATACGGGAAAACCACCCGGGTGAGTCTCACCGCCAGGTTAAACATCTTGGGATCGTAGGTGAATCCATAAGCGAAGAGTTTCACGATCCAGGGGGCGAATCCCACCCCCAGTAGGGTTACGACGCAGAGGATCAGAAAAGACACGACCCCGGTGGAACGGATCAGGGTTTCGGCTTCGGAACGGGGGCCGCGGGTCAAATGTTCGGTAAAAACCGGGATGAAAGCGATGGAAAGAGCCCCTTCCCCGAAAAGGCGGCGGAGGGTGTTGGGAAGCCGAAAAGCCAGAAAGAAAGCGTCGGTGACCCAGCCGGCGCCGAAGAGATAGGCCGTGACCATGTCCCGGACGTAGCCGAAGATCCGGGAGGCCAGGGTGGCGCCTCCGACCACGCCGGTGGCCCGGAGAATACTTTCTTTTTCGTCCGGTTGACCCAGACGGCTTTTATTTTCCTCCATGCTCGGGTTCTTGCTGGCGGTTTCTGCGAATCATGAGGAGCGAGACGGTAAATATCACCAGGGGAATCAGGAGGATACCGACATGGCTGATTTTGTCCATGATCATTACGGCCTTGTCGAATTTATAGGCCAGGCGGTATCCCAGGTAAATAACCGCGGGGGTGAAAATCAGATTGGCGGCCAAGTCGGCGGGCCAGACCTTTTTCAGTTCCATCCGGGAGATGCCCGCGGACAGGAAGGTGGCATAGCGGAATCCGCTGATGAAACGGGCCAGGAATATGGTCCAGGACCCGTAGCGCTGGAAATAATCCTCGATCCGGAAAAGCGCCTGGCCGGGAAGGATGATCCGCGAGGGGAGTTTCCGGATGAATTTTTCCCCCAGCAGTCTTCCGTATCCGTAAACCAGGGTATCGGCCATGAGGATCCCGAGAAAGCAGACCGGGACAATCAGCTCGGCTTGGACCAGATGGTGCTGAATGGCATAGCCGCAGAGGAAGAGGATCAGTTCCTCCGGCGCCGGCAGACCCACAGTGGCCAGGAGAAGAAGACAGGGAACCAGGAGATAAAGGTAGCCCCCCACCTGGGAAAAAAGGGAGAGAAGGGATGATTCCAAATTTTTGCTGGTTTAAAAAGAAAATAATGGTGCCGAAGGCGGGACTCGAACCCGCACGGGCGTAGCCCACCACCCCCTCAAGATGGCGTGTCTACCAAATTCCACCACTTCGGCGGCAAAGTTCATTTCCCTTCTGGTCACGGCCGCGGGGTCGGAGAGGCGGGATTTCCTGGACCGGTTTCAGATGGAATCGAGGTCGGTGAACCGGAACCGGCGTCAGGCAGGGGGGGAACTTCCGGGCCCGGGGTCACCGGTCCGGAGGGGGCGGCTTCCTTTTCCAGGAGTCGGCTGGTTCCCGGCCGGCCTTTCAGATAGGAGAGGGAGATCGAGGTAATCATGAAAACGATGGCGGCGATTACCGTCATCTTGGAGAGAAGGGTGCCCGCCCCTCGGGGTCCGAAGACAGTCTGGCTTGATCCTCCGAAGGTGGCTCCGATTTCCGCTCCCTTGCCGGTTTGCAGGAGAACGATCAGGATCAGGAAAACACAGACCAGAATATGAATAGCGATAATAAATGCACTCATAGTTTACCAGGTAAATAAATACTCAAGAGTGAGGTAAAAATCAAGGGTCAGGAAAGATCTTCACTTGGTGGGGGCGTATCGAAAACGGAGGGCATCGGGGTTCTGGGAGCGGTAAGCCAGCCCCACCGCGCCCTGGGAGTTAACCGCGATCGAGGTCCAGAGCCCGGTGACCCCGGCGGTATCATACCGGTAAACCTGCCAGCGGTCATAACTTTGTAGCGCCACCATGAGATCCCCGTTGGATTCCTCAAAATAGCTGATTACCGGATTCTCCCGGAAAGAAATGGCGATATCGCAGTAAGCGCCGCTGGATCCTTGCGAGTCCACCAATTCCCGGATCCAGAAATTGCGGCTCGGATCGTACTTAGCGTACCAGAGCTCCCCCCGACTGATGAAAGGGATCCCCTGCAGGTCCAGGGCCAGGGAGGTTGCAAAAGAGACGTTTTGCCCCAGGTCCATGGTAACCGTTTCGGCCACGGATCCGGTGGGGGTAGAGGTCAGGAAACGGAGGTCAGAGGTTCCCGCCCTGGTGTAGCTTACATAAAGATAGCCGTTGGGATCGAGAGCGAGGGAACTTCCCATTCCGTTATTCCCGTCCGGGTCCAGGATCTCGGTATGCCAGCTGGTGCCGTCGTACGAAGCCAATTTGAGCTTTCCCTCGGTCTCGTCCCGATAAGAGATGCGGGGGAGGTTCTCCGGGGTCAGGACCAGGGAGCTGTAGGATCCGACGTCGCCGATTTGATCGACGAGCTCGACCCGCCAGCGGTTCTTTCCTCCCTCTCCGGGTTCCAGGCTGGCGTAACGGAGATCCCCATTGCTCAAATCGTAATAGCTGATATGGGGATAATCGTTGGAATCGAAAGCCAGGGAGGTATAATATCCTACTCCTCCGCCCGTTCCCTGGTCCACGATGGTGCTGGGGATGGCTTGGTAAAAATAATGATTATCCACGGTTCCGGGCGAGGAATTATCCTGACAGGAACAGGGGGGACAGATTTCTTCCCCGGAGGCGGGCTCGGTAACTTTGGAGGAGCAACCGGAAAAAAACCAGACAGAAATGGCTGCGAAAATGAGCAGGATTTCGGAAATCCGCGCAGATCTTCTCATCTTCATATACATATCATAACATTATAATAAAGCAATTTGGGTTTGACCTGAGCCTTAAGCTTGATTAAAAATGTATTATCGGGGGTAAAAAAGGGTTGGAAGCTACGGAAAGAATATTGGGGTTCTTGCAGGAGTGGGCCAAGGCCGTTCGCGCCTATAACCTTTACCCGGAGGGCCATCCCTCCCTGGTTTCCTCCGCGGGACTCCTTTCCCGGCTTTCCCAGGAACTGGCCGAAGCCGGGTACTCCCCCCTGGAAGTGGAGATCAGCCGGATGGGTTTCAAATACCAGGGCCAAAAAATATCCTCGACCAGCCCGGCCGTTTTCGGCCTGCTCAGCCACCTCCATCAGCGTCGTTTGCGCCGAGTCACGTTCCTGCCCTCCCTGGAGCCCGAGGCGATCCACGAATTTCTCCAGATCATTTCCCTGAACGAGGGCGAAATCCGTTCCCTGGGAGGGGTCAAGGCGATTTGTGAACTCCGCAAGATTTCCGGCCTGGAGGTGGACGAAGTGAGCTTCCAGGAGGTTTTGCCCGACGAGGAGCACCTTCTGCTGGAGGTGCGGGAAGAACTTCCTTCCCCGCAGGAATTCACCGCGGAGGCCGAACCCGACCAGGATGAACGGACCAAGCTCCGGGCGCTTTTGCAGAATCTGGAAAGGGAGGATGACCTGAACCGGGCGGCCGGGATGCTCTCCGAATTTGCCGAAGTTCTCCGCCCGCTTTTGGAACTGGACCGGAGGGAAGCCGTGCTGGAAGCGCTGGGAGGGCTGACCCAGCTTTCCACCTCGCCGATGATCACGGAGGAAAAACGGGCTTTCTTCGCCCAAAGCTGGAGACAGGTATTGACCCGTCCGACCCTGGGAACGCTGCTCAACTGGCTGGCTAAGCCTCCGGAGATCGAAATCGGATTGGTAATGCGGATCATGGAGACCGCGGGCCCGGGAATTCTGCCCCAGTTCCTGGCGGCGCTCTCGGAGTGTCCGCGGTCGCGTCTGGCCGGTTCCCCGGGGCTCTTACTGCTGGCGGTTTTTCCGGAAGAGGAAATCATCCAGCTCTTGTCCGAAAAAGCCCGGTCCGCCCCGCTCTCCCAGATCGCCTCGGCGCTGTTCCTGCTGAGCCAGATCGCGGAGGAAAGAGCCGTGCCTACCTTGCGGGAACTGCTTTCACGCCCGGAAGGCGCAGTGCAGCGGGAGGCGATCTCCGGCTTGTCTCTGATCGGCGGTAAAAACGCCGCGCGGATATTAATGAATTATTTTTTCAACGCTCCGGTGGAACAGAAACCGTTGGTCGTGACGGCCCTGGGATCGATGCCCCCTGAGGATGTTTTTCACTTTCTGACCCAGATTTGCCTGGGGGATTCGACCGTGGCCCTGAAAAAGAGCGCGATCGCGGCTTTGGGAAACCTGAAGGATCAGAGGGTGGGGCCCCTGCTGATCAAGATTTTGAAACGGAAAAGTATCTTCCGGCGGCTGCCTTCGGAACTGGAACGGGAGGCGGCTTCCGCCCTGGCGGAGATCGGGGGAAAAGAGGCTTTTAATTTTTTCCTGCAGGTCTTGCGGCGCCGGGATTTTTCTGATCCGGGCTTACTCTGGGAAGCCTTGGGAAACTGGGAGAAAAAAATCGGGCTGTTCAATGGAAATTGAAGTTTTTTACAAGATAATTAACGCTTTCGCCGGGGCGATCCGGAACCTCTCCTATTATCCCCCGGGGCATCCGGCCCTCCTCCGCCAGATCCAAGTGGTCCTCTCCCTCCTGTTGCCGCTTTTAGAAGAGGGGGATGTCAGCCTCGGGGTGGCCGAGGGAGTGCTGGTCTTGAACAGCGAACCCCTGTTTAAGGAAAGCCCGGCGGGAGAGGAACTGAAAGCCCGTTTTGCCGAGAGGGGAGTCGGCGGCCTGGCCTTCCGCCGGGAGGTTACCGCGGAGGAGATTTTTGCCCTGAGCCGGATTCTGCACCAGGATCCGGTTTCCTCTCCGGCCCCGGAGGGATTGCTGGCGCAATTCCAGAAAGCCGGGATCGAAAACATCGTGCCGGTCGAGATTGAAGCGGTTGAGGACAAGGCCCAGCGGGTTTATCACTCGGCCCGGGATATCGTGGCCAAAGTCATGAACGACGCCCGTCTGGGGATGATTCCCAAAGTGGAAACCGCGGTGAAAACCATCGCGGAGATGGCGGATATCATGATTTCCGACCGCAACGCGATCCTGGGCCTGACCATGCTTTCTTCCTACGATAATTACACCTTCAACCACAGCGTGAATGTCGGTATCCTGGCCCTGAGTCTGGCCCAGCACCTGGAGCATTCCGAATCCCTCCAGATGGAAGTGGGGGTGGCCGGGCTTCTGCATGATATCGGGAAAACCTTTACCCCCCTGAACGTCCTGAACAAGCCGGGGCCGCTTTCGGATGAGGAGTGGGAAATCATCCGCCGTCACCCGTTGGACGGCACCAGGCTGATCGAAAAGATGGAAGGGCCTCCCCCGGGAACCTCCGCCATCGTCCTGGAACATCACATGGGATACAATCTCCGGGGGTATCCCAAACCCCCCGGGTCCAACCATAAGCAGCATCCGGGGACCGGGATCGTGACCATTTCCGATTGCTACGATTCCATGACTACCCTGCGCGCTTACCAGGAGCGGCTTGAGCCCCGGGAGGCGTTAAAAAAAATGAACGTTCTGGCGGGAAAACATTTTGATCCGAACACGCTTAAGAGTTTTATCCAGATGCTGGGGATCTATCCGATCGGGAGCCTGGTCCGGCTCAACAGCGGAGAAATCGCCCTGGTGACCGGGGTGGAGAGCGGTGATCCCAATCATCCCCGGGTGAAGATTGTCACCGATCGCGACGGGACAAAGATCCCGGAGTACCGGGAAATGAAACTGGCCGAAGATCCCCAGGGCCGGGAGATTATCACGACCGTGGATTTCATGGCCAAGGACGTGGATATTTCCCCCTGAGGGAAGCCCGGACCCGGAGACGGAAAGGCGACCATGACTTACGACGTTATTATCCTGGGAGGCGGACCGGCGGGGCTGACCGCGGGGATTTATCTGTCCCGGAGCGGAAAAAAAACCCTGCTGCTCGAGGGTATCGAGGGAGGGGAGGCCGCCCGGATTCAAAAGGTCGAGAACTACCCGGGGTTTCCCGAGGGAATCTCCGGCTCCGATCTGGTTGCCCGAATCCGGGAGCAGGCCCAGGCTTTTGGGACCGAGATCCGGAGCGAGGAGGCCACCGCCCTGGAAGCGGTCGGGGAGGAAAGGCGGGTCCGCGTGGAAGCGGAGGTGTTGGTTTCCCGGAGCGCGATCATCGCCATCGGCACCCATCCCCGTCGGTTGCACGTTCCCGGCGAAAAGGAACTTTTCGGCCGCGGGGTTTCTTACTGCGCTACCTGTGACGGCCCTCTCTTCCGAGGGAAGCCGGTGGCGGTGGTGGGGGGCGGAAACTCGGCGGTCCACGAAGCCCTGCACCTGGCGGGCCTGGCCTCCCGGGTTTACCTGATCCACCGGCGGGACTGCCTACGCGCCGAGCATGTCGCCAGAAAACGGGTCCGTTCCCATCCGCGGGTCGAAATTGTCTGGGATTCCATTCCGCAGCGATTCCTGGGCGACGAATCGCTGAGCGGGATCGAGATTCTGAATAAAAAAACCGGGGCGGTCAGCGTGCTGGAGGCGGCGGCGGTTTTCGTGAGTATCGGGGCCCACCCTCAGACCGATTTTCTCCGGGGTGTCTTGGCATTGGATTCGGAGGGATTTATAGTAACGAGGGAGAACCTTGAAACTTCGATTCCAGGGGTGTTTGCGGCCGGGGATGTGCGGGCCCAGGATCTCCGCCAGATCGTCACCGCGGTGGCGGAGGGGGCTCGGGCGGCCCAGGCGGCGGAGAATTACTGCGGCGGGATGACACCCCCCGGCGGTAAATAAGAATCGGGCTAGGCGCGAAAGTTAAGGGGGAGCGGAATGAAAACCGAAGCTTTAAAAAGGGTATACCTTTTTCAGAGTTTAAAAAACTCCGAACTGGAACTGATCCTCTCCATCGCCCGCCGCTGGAAATTTTCCTCCGGTCAGACCGTTTTCAAGGAAGGGGATGTGGGGGATCGATTTTATCTGATTCTCACCGGAGAGGTGCGGATTTCCAAGCAGGTGCCCGGGATCGGGGAGGAGGCCCTGGCGGTTCTCAAACCCGGGGATTTTTTCGGGGAAATGGCCCTGATCGATGACGCGTCCCGCTCCGCGGACGCGATTGCCAACCAGGAAACCACCCTCCTGGGGATTGAGCGGAAGGATTTTGAATCTCTCCTTTTTCTCAACAAGGACCTGGCTTACGCGGTCCTCTGGGCCTTTTCCCGGACCCTCTGCCAGAGACTCCGGGAGATGAACGACAAGCTGCAGGCCATGCTGGCCATGCGGGGAGGTTTCTAAGGCTTAATGACTACTGACTACAAAAAGCTGCTCAAGAAGGTTTATCTTTTTTCCAACCTGACCGACCAGGAAATCCAGAAGATCGCATCCATTTGCCGGCCGGAGAGCTTTCCCCGGGGCAAGCTTATTTTCGCGGAGGGGAATCCCGGGGATAAGCTTTACTTCATTATCAAGGGTTCGATCCGGGTGAGTAAAAAGATCCGGGCCGGGAACGAGCAGGTCCTGGCCACGCTCCTGGCCGGCGAATTCTTCGGGGAGATGGCCCTGATCGACGAGGTGGGGCGTTCGGCGGATGCCTGGGCGGAGGAGGCCTCCGAACTTATCTCGATCAGTAAAAATGATTTCGCCACCCTGATTTTCCGGGAGAAGGAAATCGCCACCTCGCTGCTTTGGAACATCATTCGCACCCTCTCTTCCCGCCTGCGGACAACCGATGAAAAATTGAAAAGCATGGTGGAGTTTAAAGCCGGGATTTAAACGAAGAATGTCTAATTAACTAATGTCTAATTTCTAATCAAATCCCAATGACTAAGCACCAATGACCAAACAATAAAAAGGCAAAGTATAACGGTTGCGGTTGCGCAGCTCGTGTCGATTGAGTTTTAAGGTTACGGTTTCAGAAAACCGTTGGACGTTGCCCGGAAGACGAAACGAGCCGCCCAACCGAATAACGTAAACCTGTAATTAGAAATTAGGAATTGAGGTTTATCTACCTATGCCGATTTACGAATTTAAATGCAAAAAATGCGGGGAAATCACCTCCTTCGTGGAAAAGGTGGACGAAATCAAGTTTTTCGGCCGCCGTTGCCAGAAGTGCCGAAGCCGCCGGCTCACCCGGGTCATGTCCGCTTTCTCTACCCAGAAAAAGGAGTCCATGTCCGATTTGGTCAACAAGATGCGGCAGGTCGGAAATGTCCAATTCATGCCGCAATCGCCGGGGATGACCGGCCCGCCCCCCGGGGGTTGTCCTTATGCCCAGCCCTCAGAGGATTCGGGGGAGAAAGAGAAAAAATCCTCCCTGCCTTATTCGATTTCCGGGAAATAAATGGGTAATGCTGACTGCCCAGGTTCAGGGTTCCCATTCGCTACGCTCAGGGCAAGCAAAGTTCACAGTTCAAGGTTCAATACCGATGTCATTGCGAGGAGCGGAAGCGACGAAGCAATCGCAGGTTTTGAAAACCAGGGTTAGTTTGGGCTGCTATTGGCAGAAGAATAAGATGAGCTTCGGGAAGTTCCGCGATTACATAATCCTCGGGATGTTGATCGGAGGGATAATTCTCTGCACCTCCTCCCCGGCCTGCTCCCGGGAAAAGAAAATTTCACCTCCTGCCTCCACCCCGGGAGGCCAGGAAACCTTCACCCCCGCCGAACAGGATCTGCTCCTCCAGCTGGCCCGGGAGACCCTGGTGAACCACGTGACCCGGAATCCCCTCCCGGAGGCCAAAGCGGAACAGCTTACCCCCCATCTGAAGGAAATCAGGGCCTGTTTTGTCACCCTCAACCGGGTTGATACCGGTTTGCGGGGTTGCATGGGTTATATCGTTCCGGAACTTCCCCTGCATCGATGCGTGATCGACCGGGCGGTGGCGGCGGCCAGCCAGGACCCACGCTTTTCCCCGGTTCGCCCGGAGGAGCTGGACCAGATTGAACTGGAAGTGAGCGTGCTCTCCGTCCCGCAGAGGCTGGCTTTTGACGGGGCCCAGGATCTGCTGAAAAAACTCCGGCCCGGGGTGGACGGGATGGTTTTAAAAACCCGCTACGGCGGGTCCACCTTTTTGCCCCAGGTCTGGGAACAGCTCCCGGTTCCGGAGGAATTTCTCGGCCATCTCTGCCGGAAACACGGGGCTCCCGCGGAATGCTGGCGGGAAGATGGGATCGAGGTCCTGACCTACCAGGCCTCGGTGTTCAAGGAAAAAACGCTGCCCCCAGCCAAACCTTAAACCCAGAAAATGCGATTGAATCTGTTCCCCCATTATTCGTGAACGGATTTTTTTGAAGTTTACCGATTCATGTGTCCCGTCACTGGGCGGGATCGGCGGATTTTAAAAGTGCCCGATAAATCGGGCAACCACGAATTATTAGGAAATAAAAATTCTAAGTAATTTAAAAG
>JAPLJL010000311.1 GCA_026388615.1 Pseudomonadota bacterium
CCGGCGGCAGAGGCAAAGAAGACCTGAGCAAGATCAATTAATTATTTTTCCGTGCTCGCAAATTCTTATTTCTAATAAGGAGGTTTAAATGATCGGAATCTGCGCCTACGGAGCTTACCTGCCTATCCTGAGGCTCTCCCGCGACGAGATCGCCAAGCAATGGGAGGGATACTCCCTCCGGGGGGAGCGGACCGTCGCCAACTGCGACGAGGATACCATTACCATGGCCGTGGAAGCCGGCCGGGATTGCCTGAAAACCGGCGGGAAAGCCGGGGTTGATGGCCTCTTTTTCGCCTCCACCACCCCGCCCTATCGGGAAAAACAATCCGCCGCCCTGGTGGCCACCGCCATGGACCTGGCCAGAAAAACCCTGGCCGCCGATTTCACCGACTCGATCCGGTCCGCCACCATCGCCCTCCGGCCGGCCCTGGACACGGTTGCGGGCGGGGGGGCGGACAAAATCCTGGTCACCGCCGCGGATATCCGGCCGGGGGCGCCCCAGTCCGAGTTTGAAGCCCTCTTCGGCGACGGGGCGGCCGCCGTCCTGGTCGGAAAAGAGAATGTCATCGCTTCCCTGGAAGGGGCTTACCATCATACCGACGAGTTCCTGGATCTCTGGCGGCTGGAAGACGGGCAATTCACCGAATCCTGGGAAGACCGTTTCGTCAAGGAATACGGGCATCAACGAAACATCGTGCAGGCCGGCCGGGCTTTCTTCTCGGAAAAAGGGATCAAGCCCGCGGAGATCACCAAAGCGGTGATCTACTCCCCCGATCTCCGCAACCACCAGACCGTAGCCAAGCTGCTGGGGTTCGATTACCAGAAACAGGTCCAGGATCTGTTCTTCGGAAACATCGGGATTACCGGCGCGGCCCACTCCCTCCTGATGCTGGTGGCGGCGCTGGAAAAGGCCCAGGCCGGGGACACCATCCTGCTCCTCGGTTACGGGGACGGGGCCGACGCTTTCCTTTTCCGGGTCACCGAGAACATTGAAAAAGCCCGGGGCAGCCGCGGGGTTTCCGGCTGGCTCGCCCGGAAGCTTCCGATCAGCTACATGAAGTACCTGCGCTTCCGGGGACTGATCCCGACCGAGACGTCCCGGAGGCCGGCCCCGCTCTCCTCCGCGCCCTCCCTCTGGCGGGGGCAAAAACAGAACCTGGCCCTTTACGGGAGCAAGTGCCGGAAATGCGGGACGGAGCATTTCCCGGTCCAGCGGGTCTGCTACGTCTGCCTGGCCAAGGATGAATTCGACCCCCTGCCCCTCGCGGACCGGACGGGCCGGGTTTTCACCTACACCAAGGACAACCTCTTCGCCTCCGATGACCCGCCCCTGGTCATGACCGTGATCGAGCTCGAAGGCGGCTCCCGGCTCTATGTCCAGATGACCGACCGGGACCCGGAGGAGGTCAAGCTGGAGCTCCCGATCGAGATGACTTTCCGCCGGATGAATGAGGCCTCCGGGTTCGTAAACTATTTCTGGAACTGCCGGCCGATTAGATAGAAGAAGATAAGGTGAAGGGTAAAAGGGTTCAAGGGGCCTAGGGGCCTAGGGGCCTAGGGGCCTAGGGGCCTAGGGGCCTAGGGTTCTAGTAGGGCAAGGCTTTAGCCTTGCAAGCAAAAGAATTTAAGATACTGAAAATAATTAAGGGAGGGATAAATCATGGGTGAAGGCATAAAGGACAAGGTGGCGATCATCGGGATGGGCTGCACCAAGTTCGGCGAGAACTGGGAGCAGAGCGGCGATGACATGATCATCAACGCCGCTTACGAGGCCTACGAAGACGCCGGGCTGGGTCCGAAGGACATCCAGGCCGCCTGGGTGGGGACCACCTCCTCCGGGGTCGCCGGGACCTGTCTGGCTGACCCCCTCAAGCTCCGGGGGATCCCCATCACCCGGGTGGAAAACTTCTGCGCCACCGGGATGGACGCCCTGCGCAACGCGGTCTTCGGAGTGGCTTCGGGGGAGTTCGACATCGCCCTCGCGCTCGGGTTTGAGAAACTCAAGGATTCCGGCCTGCGGGGGCTGCCCATGTCGGCCCGGCACCCGGTGGTCAGCCTGGGGGGCACCGCCCCGGGGTATTTCGCCCTCCCCGCCGCCCGGCATTTCGCCAAGTACGGAACCACCAAGGAGCACCTGGCCAAGATCTCGGTAAAAAACCACAAGAACGGCGCCCTCAATCCCAAGGCCCATTTCCAGAAGGAGATCACCCTGGAACAGGCCATGAAGGCCCCGATCATCGCCTGGCCGCTCGGGCTCTTTGACTGCTGCCCCACCACCGACGGCTCCGCCTGCGCCATCATTTGCCGGAAAGACATGGCCAGGAAGTTCCGGGACGATTACGTCCTGATCAAGGCCATGACCCTCTCGGTCGACTCCGTGATGCCCGGATTCCGCCCCGGACACGACTTCCTCCACTGGCCGGCCACGGTGGACGCCGGTCGGATGGCCTACCAACGGCTGGGAATCACCAATCCCCAGAAGGAAATCGGGATGGCTGAGGTACACGACTGCTTCACTATCACCGAACTTCTGATTTACGAGGATTTGGGTTTCTGCCCCAAGGGGGCGGCCAAGGATTATATCGATTCGGGCTTCTTCGAGCGGGAGGGGGAACTGCCGGTCAACCCGGAC
>JAPLJL010000086.1 GCA_026388615.1 Pseudomonadota bacterium
GTTGCCTTCCCTCCAGATCGTGGGCCCGTGGGTCCCGGCGATCAAGGGCAGGACTTTCATCAGTTTTTCTTCCATGGTTCCGCCCGGCTCAGCTTCGATTTTCATGACCTCGCGCATAGTGTCGTTCAGGAGGGCCCGCCCTTGAAGGCCGATGGCGTTCCCGTACAGAACCGTCTCATTTTCCTGGCGGCGGATCAGCTCCTGCCGGACGTTATCGTGCACATCGCACTCCGGGGTACAGATGAAACGGCTGGCGAACATGATCCCTTCGCCCCCCAGGCAAAGCGAGGCGGCCAGGGCCCGGCCGGTGCAGCAGCCCCCGGTGGAAATGACCGGGATCTTTAGCGTCTCGGCCATTTTCTGGGTCAAAACCATGCTGGCCACGTTCTCGTTCAGCGGGTGCCCGCCTTCCTCTACGCCGGCCGCGATCACCGCGTCGTAGCCCGATTCCTCCGCGTGCTTACCGTGCTTGACCGCGCCCACTTTATGCATGAGCTTCACCCCGGCGTCGTGAAGGATCTTGATCCACTGACCGTTTCCGAGCTTGTCCAGAGGCTTGCCGCCGATCTCCATCCCGGCAACCTGCTCCTCGGCTATAACCCGGAACCAATTTTCATAATGTTCGTCGCTGATCCGCATGGCCGGAAGCATGGTCACGTTCACGCAGAATGGCTTCTTGGTCAGCTGGCGGACCTCGCGGATGGCGTTCCG
Source organism: Pseudomonadota bacterium (assembly GCA_026388615.1). Classification (GTDB taxonomy): domain Bacteria; phylum Desulfobacterota; class JAPLJL01; order JAPLJL01; family JAPLJL01; genus JAPLJL01. Next base: position 712 of record JAPLJL010000086.1, read on the forward strand.
GAGGTCGTCAGCGGTAGCATACATGGCCGCGGTCAGGTTCCCCAGCGCCCCGGCCTCGGAGATGGCGGCACAGAGCTTGGGGACGGCGAGAGTAAACATTCCCCCGCACATGATCGGATATTCGATTCCGAAAAGTTCTGTCATCCGAGTCTTCATCTATCTCTTCCTCTCTAGTCTGTTTGGTTTCTTTAGTTTCTTTAGTTTCTAGTCTCTGGTTCTGATTTTAACTCGAAACTAGAAACCCGAAACTTGAAACTTGAAACTGTCTTAATTCGTCAATCGTCAATCTGAAATCGGCAATTGGTTTTTAGGCCTTCCAGTATTTCCTCTTGGAAAGCTTCTCCAGGATCACATCGGCCTCGGTCATGATGTCGTCGACGATCTGCTTGCAGGTCTTGATCTCGTGGATCCGCCCGCCGACCACGCCGGCCGGGACCATGCCTTCTTCCAGTTTCCCGGTATTGGAGGCCATGTTGCCGGTGTCGTTCTGCTCCTTGAGCTTACTCAGGAGCTTGATCAGTTCGGTCTTATCCTCTTTGAATTCCAGCTTCAGGACCGCCTGGGACATCGGGCCGCGGATGCACCGGACCGGGTCTCCTATCGACATCAGGATGTAATCGGTTTCGTTGTACTGCATGTTGACGATCGCCTGCTTGTAGTTCTCATGCACGGTGCATTCCTTGGAAGCGACAAACCGCGTCCCCATGGTAATGGCTTCGCCGCCAAGAGCCAGGGCCGCAACCAGTCCGCGCCCGTCGCAGAAGCCGCCGCCGATGGAAACCGGGATCTTCACCAGATCAACCAGAAGCGGCCCGACCACGATCGTGGGATTCCGCTCGGCACCGGGATGCCCGCCCTCTTCCGAGCCGATGATGCAGAGCGCGTCCGCGCCCAGCCGCTCGGCGGTGACTCCATCCCGGACCCGGGCCACCTTATGGATGACCTTGGCGCCGGCCTGCTTGAGCAGCTTCATCCAGGGATCGGGCTTCCGGGCCGAGGTCTCAACCGCCGGGACCTGGTACTTGGCAATCAGGTCTACGACCTTATAAAAGAACTCTTTCGGCATTTCCTCGAACAGCGTGACATTGATCCCATAAGGCTTGTCGGTCAGGTCCTTGGCCTTCTTGATGTTATCTTCCAATCCCTTGATGTTGTGCTCCCACTGGATCGCCGACATGAAACCTAAGCCCCCGGCGTTCCCCACGGCCGCGACGAGCTCGGCGGTACTCACATAACCGGCGCCCATTCCGCCCTGCATGATCGGATACTTGATCCCGAATATCTTGGTAATTCTGGTTTCAAAAACTCCCATTTTTTCCTCCTTTATCCGTTTCGGCTGGCAAAGCTTTCGGCCCGGCCAGCAAGCCTAAAAATCCAATAGTGTCGCAAATATATACTTTGACCCGCTTTCCTGTCAATCGATCAATCAGAAATTGTGCGAGAAACGCGAGAAATGCGAGAAAAGCTAGAAAGGTGAGAAAAATAATTAGCAACTATCCTTATGTTCTCAAACCATTAACCCTTTCTCGCTTTAACCTTTTCTCGATCCTTCTTTCCGCGGTCGGCGGTCGGCGGTCTGCGGTCGTTATTTAATACCCCAGGCTTCCTTTTATATAATCCCTCAGCCGCATTTTCAGGGGGGGAATCCGTCCCTTGGCGGTCAGGAGCATGGTAAGGCGCAGGGGAGGCACGGGGCAACCGGCAATGAAAATACCCCGGTTCCGGTGCTCGATCGCGCAATCCCCCACCACGAAGGTCTTCTTCGGATCCAGGTCGGAGGGAAAATTATTAATCGGCTTTCCGACGATAAAATTGTATCCGGCCAGCTG
>JAPLJL010000289.1 GCA_026388615.1 Pseudomonadota bacterium
AATAAAACCTTTCTCGCCTGTCCAACCTGTTCCACCTTTCTCGCTTCCGGTTTTATTTAACCTTGATCTTGACCTCAACCGACATCCCGGGCAGAAGTCGGGGAAAATTGGAGCCTCCGGGAGAACCTGGGGCTTCCACTGAAATCTTGACCGGAACCCGCTGGGTCACCTTGGTGAAGTTTCCGGAGGCGTTGTCGGGGGGAATCAGGGAAAACTTGGAAGCGGTATTGGAACCGATCTGGATCACCTTGCCGGTAAAAGACAGGCTGGAATAAGTATCAACCGAAATTTCCACGGGGTCGCCGATCCTGATTGCCGCCAGCTTGGTTTCCTCAAAATTAGCGGTGATCCAGATGTGCTCACCATCATTGATCGAGTAAATCGGCTGGGCGGGCTGGACCACGTCACCCGGCATAACCCATTTCTTGGCGACCACGCCCTCGAGTGGCGAGGAGATGACGGTATTCGAGAGCTGCGTCCTGATTACCTGCAGCTGGGCCTTGGATACACCCACCTGGGCCAGGGCGATATTGTACTGGGCCCGGGAAATCTCCTGGCCTTTCTGGGCGTGGTCAAACTGTTCCCTGGTCGCGCTGCCGCCTTTCAACAGGGTCTTGGCCCGGTCGAAATCCTCCTGGGACCTTTCCCAATTAATCTTGACCAGGGCCACGTTCTGCTCCGCCTGCTCCAGCCCGGCCAGGCATTGCGCTTCCTGGGCTTTGAGGTCGGAGTCATCCAGGTGAACCAGGACCTGCCCCGGCTTGACCCCGTCGCCTTCTTCCACAGTAAGCTGGGTGACGCGCCCCAGCATCTTCGAACTGATGGAAACCCGGTTCCCGTCAATATAGGCATTGTCGGTTGAGACAAACCGGCGCAGTTTGACATACCAGTAGGCGGAGGCCAAGGTGGCCAAAACGGCGAAGATCAGCAGCGGAATGACCACCCGCTTCTTCCGGAAAAGCGGAACCGAATCGATGGATTCGTCTCCCCCATTCCCGGGATTCACGGGCCCGGGCGGCATCCCGGGTCTGTAATTATTCGTTGGCCCCGCCGGTCCTCCCGAAATTTTATTTTCCATGATTGACAACCCCCTGCTTAAAAACCGGATAAATCATAATATTTCAGTCTATCCCATTCAACCCGAAAAATGCGATTGAATTCGTACTATAGTCTTTCGCGAGCAGATTTTTTTGTAGTGTGCCGATTCACGTGTCCCGTCAAAGGCGGGATCGGCGTTTTATAAAAGAGCCCGATAAATCGGGCGACTACATGGTGTTAAGAAATAACGGAGGAATTTCTCTGATGATAGCGGCGGGCGAGATTCAGCACCTTTAAAGCCCGGTCCACGCTTTCATAAACCGCGAACCCGGCTTTTACGAACAACTGCTCGTAGCGAAGCCGCATTTCCTCGTTAATCACCGAGGGGAACACCACCGCCAGCGGCTTCTTCACCCCTTTGACCGCCTCCAAGAATGCGTTCATGGAGGTATCGGTTATTCCCGACACGAAGTCTTCCACATAGGCGAAAAACTCGATATTAATGACCAGGAGAATCAGGTCGGTTTCGGTATCTTCATCCAGGGTGCGGAAGACATCCGGGTAGATCGGGAAAGCCATGAACGCGGCGGCCATATCGATCGGGTTTTTCACGCTGGTCCCAGGCAGATCGAAAGACCTTCTCAGTTTATGATTGGTTTCCTCGGAAAGCTCGGGCATTTCGAAACCCCAGAACTCCGCCCGGTCCGTAAAATTGACCGAAAGCCCTCCGCTGATACTGACGATGATCATTTTCCGTCCCGTAAATTTCGGCAGGCGCCGGAGCACCAGGGCGGTTCCGACCATCTCATCCAGGTTGTCGACCTGGATGGCTCCCGCCTGCCGGAAAACCGCCTCCCAGGTAACCTGGGATCCCCCCAAGGCCCCGGTGTGCGAGGCCGCCGCCCGAACCCCGGTTTCACTCAACCCGCCCTTCAGCACCACCACGGGTTTCCTGGCCCCCGCCCTGATCAAAGCCCGGGCCAGGGGTCGGCCTTCGCGGGTGCCTTCGATGTAAACCAGGATGACTTTGGTTTCGGGATCCTCGGTAAAATAATCGAGGAGCTCCGGGCTGCAGACATCAATTTCATTCCCGTAGCTCACCACCTTGTGATATTTAAGCCCGAAACGATTGCCGAGGAAAATCGCCCCGAAAGCCATCCCGCCGCTCTGGGAGAGATAGCTGACCTCACCCGTCCCTTCCACCGGAGGAAGATCCGGGCGGAAGCTCATGCCGTTCCGGGGATAGTAAATGCCCATGCAGTTCGGACCGATCACCCGCATCCCGCTTTCCCGGGCTTTTTCCCGGATCATTTTTTCCAGTTTGATCCCCTCGGCTTCACCGGTCTCGGAGAAACCAGAGGTAAAAATCGCCACCGAGCGGACCTTTTTCTGGGCGCAATCGGAGATCACCTCCGGCAAATACATGGCCGGAACCGCGATGATCACGTGGTCCACCGGGCCGGGAATATCGCGGAGGCTCCGGAAAGAGGGAAAATCCGGGAGCTCGTCGCCCGTGGGGGCAACCGCGTATATCGGGCCGTTAAAATTCAGAACCCGGTGGGCATTCAGGAACATCCCGGCGGTATTGCCCGGGCGGTTGCTGGCCCCGATCACCGCGATCGAACGGGGGTGAAAAATCTGGTCGATTTTCTGATATGCGGAATCCATCATAACGGAGGCAATTTAATGCATTTCAAAACCAAAAAACACCTTTGACCATTCAAGACAATCAGAAATTTAACTTCGAGATCGCCACGCCCTGCTGGCTCGCGATGACAAAATAGCTGTCATTGCGAGGAGCAAAAGCGACGAAGCAATCTCGTCATTTGAAAGATACGGTTTTTATGAAAGGCTAATAATTGATTCTATTTATTAACCCTCTCCAGTTCCGCCAGCGGCATACTGAAAACCCCCCGACCGTCGAATTTCCCGAAAAGCATCTTGTTCGGCTGCTGCTTCAGCTCGGTCAGATAAATAATCTCCTCGCCATTCTCGATCCGGATCCGGCAGGAAGAGACCTGGCCGATGCCCCTGATTTTAAATCGGACCAGTTCCCCGGTCCCGGAGACATATTTCTTGAGAGAACCGCTGCCGGGATCCGCGACCCATAAATTTCCGGCCTGATCCTGGCAAAGGTCGTCGAAAAAATCCATGGTTTTGGCTTTCGCAAAAACTTTTTCCGCCTGGCCGGACCCCGGGTCAACCCGGTATACCCCCGAAAGGGTTTCGGAAAAATACAGCCGGTTTTCCTTCCCGGAAAAATACATCCCGTTCACGATCTTCCTTCCGCCCGCCCACAACTCCGGAGGAGTAAATTTTCCGTCCGAATTGATCTTCAGCAGGTAAATCGCTCCCCGGGGCCACAGGAAACTCATATTGCTCGTGGCCAGATACAGGTTGCCGGACCGGTCAAAAGTCAGGCCGTTGATCCCAGGCAGGTTGTTGGTTAACTTCTCCGCCTTTTCCAGATCCCGGTCCACCCGGTAAACGGCGCCGCCCTGCTTCATCCAGTTTTTTTCGCTCGCGGCCACATAAAGGCTGCCGTCCGGGCCGGCACCTACCCCCAGGGCAAGTTCACCCGCGATCATTTTCGACTTCACCAGTTTGAGTTCGCTCCGCGAGGGGCCATTGATGAGGTGGATATACCCGTGCAGGTCGGTGACATACAGCCGGAGGGAATCCTGATCCAGGGAGAGGTTTTCACATCCATTCATTCCGCTGACCAGCACCACCCCCCGGTAACTCCCCAGGTCCGCCTCCACCGTCCGGACTTTCATCCGGGAAGACAAACCCGCGCATCCGCCTGAATCAAGCAAAAAAACCAGGGCCAGAAAAGGCAGAAAAAGCCGGGCGGGGTCGGGGTAAAATTTTGCTATCAGTGAATAAATGCGCATCTGGAAAACCTCCAGGACCTGTCACTCTAAGGCTTCGGTAAGAACATTTATTTAAGTCTTTCCTCGCTGGTCTGTCAGCTTGGTTTTAAGCCAACGAGTTGAGATTCTTCACTGCCCTCGAATTCTCCCCCCGCCGCTTCGCGCGGGGCAAGCGGGACAAGTCGCTCAGGACAACAGGGCTCACCGGATTCGGCCCTGATCCCGAGTGGAGCCCCACGGCTAAAGCCGTGGCACCTCCACAAATCTTACGGCGGGCGGAATACTTCGACTCCGCTCAGTACAGGCCCGCCGACCTGTCCGACGTAGCCCTAGCGAAGTCGGAAGCAGCTTACCCTCCTGCGCTAACCTGTCCGACGTAGTCTCGGCGAAGTCGGAAGCTTCGGAGGGTTACCCGCTGGCAGAACATTCATCCACAGGTAAACCCGTGGCCTTCTGCGAAGGCGGGTAAAATGCAGAAACGACCGGAAATGAAGACTTAAATGAAAATTTTTGCAGCCGTCAGACGATCTCTTACCGGTTGAAACCGCCGCTGCCTCTTCGGTCACGGTCGCCGAAATCACGGCTTCCACCTTCCTTGGCCTTCGGGGGGTGAGCTTCCCCGATCCGGAGGGCCCGACCGTCGAAATCAGTGCCGTTCAGGGCGTCCATGGCTTTCTGCGCTTCATCCGGGGTAGCCATTTCCACAAACCCGAAACCTTTTCCGGAAATAATGTTTATTTCTTTGACCTGGCCGTGCTTGGCAAACAGTTCTTCCAGCTGTTTGTTGACGACGGAATACTTCAGATTGCCGACATAAAGTTTGCTTCCTTGCATTGCAAATACCTCCTTGAAATTGTTCTACATTGTTTGACGACCAAAACCAACGCCTGAAATCCAACTCAGTTCATTTTCGGCATCACCCCCTTCACCCTCCGTTTATCCGGCCTGGCAGTCAATCAGAATCTTCATCTGCCCCGGTTCGTGCAATTTTTGAAACGCCTTCCCGATATCTTTTAAAGGTAAAACCTCGCTGATCGCCACCCGGGGATCGACAATATTTTTGATCAGCAGATCCAGCGCCTCGTCATAATCGCGCCGGTGGTAGCCGAAGCTGAAAAAGATCCGGACCTCCTTCGCAAAGCAAAGCAGGGGCATCAGCCAGGCCTGCCCGATCATCACCCCCAGAACGACCACCAGGCCGCGGGGAGCGACCACCGAGGTAGCTTCATTGAGGGAAGATTCCGTCCCGGCGCAATCCACGACAAAATCCGGGGCCCGGCCGGCTTGTTTAGGAATGAAGGAACCGGGCATATTTTCCGCCGGATCGATTACCGCTTTAATCCCAATCTCCCGGGCTTTCCCGGCCCGGTAACCATCCGGTTCGGAAACATATAAATCGGAAACGCCCCGGGTCTTCAAGGCGTAAGCGCTGAAAATCCCAATCGGCCCGGCCCCCAGCACCAGGGCCAGATCCCCGCCTTTGGCTCCGAGCATGTTAATCCCGTGGATCGCCACCGCCAGAGGCTCGGTCAGGGCCGCGGTTTTAAGGTCCAGGATTTCGGGAATCCGGAAGAGCATGGAGGTTTTTACCAGCATGTATTCGCTGAATCCACCCGAGTTTACCCCCAGCCCGTAGCTCCGGTGAATACCGTTGCTGCAGATCTGCGGATGACCGGCTTGGCAGGGACGGCATTTATAACAGGAATCCATCGGGAGAATGACCACCGGGGTTCCCCTGGGCCAGCCCTTCACCCCTTCCCCGCAGGCCTCGACCCACCCGGAGATTTCATGGCCGATGACGCAATCGGAAGGGAGCAGACCGGTATCGATGAGATGAATATCCGACCCGCAGATCCCGCAGTAAGCAACTTTGATCAGCACTTCCCCGGGACCGGGCGGGGGCAAGGGGAGATCGATGATCTCAAAACTTCCCCCGGACCTGACCAGCGCAGCCTTCATAAACGCAAGATTTTTGCTTGGAAAAATTATATTCCGGTAATCATTCGAGGGATATTTTTAATTTAGAAAAAAGCGGAATGAATACAAGGAAATAACCTTTATGGGAGGGCGGGGGTCTCAGGCGAAAACCCGTTATTTTTCAAAACCGCCTTGGCCTTGATCATGTCCATCTTGTCGGAAAACGGCCCGGCAAATAAATATATCTTTTTCCCTGATTTTTTCTTGGTCTCCACGCGGGTATTATAACCTTCCTCTTTTAATATTTTAGTAGTTTTTACCGCCTGGGTCAATTTCGTGAACGGTCCGATCCAGACCTGGGATTTACCCTCCGGCCCAGGGGTGATGGTAGTTTCGAGTTTGTGAACCACTTTCATTTTCAGGGATTCCGCCTTCGCTTCCCCTTCACTGAACTCCTTTTCTATCACCAGAAAATAATCCTTTTTCCCTCCTTCTGTTTCTTTTTCTTCGAAAGCGGCCTTGATTCCCAGTTCCTTGACCCGGTTCATATCTTTAAGCATGGATTTCAAGTCCGGGTATTCGCCGATTTGAAGTTTGAGCTGACCCGGTTTTTTTTCGGCCGGGGCTTTGGCTACCTCTTCCGTTCTCGGCGGAGCCAAAATCGCGCCGGCCCCGGGTTCCACCTCAACCTTGGCCGGGGCAGGTTTAGTTTCCTCCACTTTCTCCGGGGTAATCTTGGCCGTTTCGGTTTTCTCGGCTAAGGCCTTGGCTTCTTTTTCTTTCCCGGGTGCGGCTTTAACCACCAACTGGGATTTTTCCGGGGAAGCCTTGGATTTGGCAGCCGCGGTCTCGACCTGGGTTTGAGATTTGTCGGTTTGAACCGGGGAAACCGGATTGGCCTCCGGGATGGATTTCTGAGTCAAAGTCGCGGAGGGTGATGGTTCCGGAACAACGGCCGGTTCCGAGACAACTGCGGACGGGTTCGCTTCAATCGGCATATTCTCTTCGGGGTTAAACGCGGATTCCGGAACCCGGGCGGCTTGACTCGGTGGGTTTTCCCCCGGAGCAGCAGCTCCTTTATGATTAAAAATGGAATAGGAAATCCAGGTGCTCAGGATAAACACCACGGCCCCGATCAAGATCAGCGCTTTCCGTGATATTCCCCCCGTATTTGCTCTCGCCTCAGGCAAGATTTCCCTCTGTTGACACTATTTTCTCAAATTCACGCTTATTATCAATTAATTTAAATGCTCCCTGCCCCTGGCTCCGGGCTTTTTAGATGACCGCCGCCTTGATCATCTCGGTGGAGCCGGGGTGGTCCGGATCCCCGGCGGTAATCACGATCCGGCTGCCGGGTCTGGCGAGGCCGAGTTCCAGCACCACCCTCCGGGCGATTTCGACAATGTTGCCGGTGAGATTTGCTTCATTGACCAATACCGGTACCACCCCGAAGCTGATCGCCAGCTGACGAATAGTCTGCTCATTGCGGCTCAAAGCCAGAATCGGCATAAAGGTCCGAAACCGGGAGATCAAACGCGGGGTTCTTCCGGATCGGGTCGGGACCACGAAAAGCCGGGCGCCCAGATCCTGCGCCATGACCGCCGCCGCATGACTCACCGATTCCGGGATGGAATTCTCCGCCGAGAGCGCGGAATCCTCCCATCCTCCCTCCCCCGGGACAAACCCGGGGCGGGCCAGGGCCCAGCTGAACAATTCCTTCTCCCGGCCCGAGCGGCCCTGGAGTGACTTCTCGATGGATTCGGCGATCCGCGCCATCATTTTTACCGCTTCCACCGGATAGTTACCGACCGTGGTTTCATCCGAAAGCATGACCGCATCGGTCCCGTCGATGATAGCGTTGGCCACATCGGAAACCTCGGCCCGGGTCGGGCGGGGATTCTCCATCATCGAACGGAGCATCTGGGTGGCCGTGATCACCGGTTTGCCGGCCTGGCGGGACTGGGCGATCAGGCTCTTCTGGACGATGGGAACCTCCTCGAGCGGGATTTCCACCCCCAGGTCGCCCCGGGCCACCATCAACCCATCGGCGGAATTCAAGATCCACCTGATCCGCCCCACCGCCTCGGGCCGCTCGATCTTGGCGATCACGGGAATATCCGACCCCATCTCCCGCATGATCCGCTTGGCCTCGTTGACATCGTCGGGACCCCGGACAAAAGAAAGGGCGAAATAATCCAGGCCGGCCTTCACCCCGAATTCGAGGTCTTCCCGGCCCCGGCCTTCCAAGGGGTCGATCTGCAGGGCGGAGCCGGGCAGGTTGATCCCCTTGCCCGAGGAAAGAATTCCCCCCACCGTCACCTCGCAAATAACCCTCTCGGAGCTGGCTTCCTTGACTTTGAGGGCAATCATCCCATCCGCCAGCAAAATGGGATCGTCCGGGCTCAGGGAATCGAAAAACCGGGAATCGCGGACGGGAATTTCCCGCGGGGAAGCGGACCGGGGCTGGCGGGTCAGGGCAATCTCCGCTCCCGGAACCAGATCCATCGTCTTGCCTTCGATCTCGCCCACCCGGAACTTGGGCCCGGAGATATCCCCAAATACCGCAACCGGCCTGCCTACTTTTTTCGTGGTTTCCCGGGCCAGCTTGACCATTTCCGTCTGGGATTCCCGGGTTCCATGGGCCAGGTTAATCCGGATCGCGTCCGCACCTGCTTCCAGGATCTGGGTCAGGACCTCCGGAGAGTTGGTCTTGGGACCAAGGGTGATAATGATTTTGGTAAAACGATTCATCTGATTGAGAATATATTATTATTTTTAATTGATCAAGAAAAATCAGCTCAGATCGATTTTTGCATCCGTTAATCCGTTCCTTCATCTGTCATCCCCGCGAAAGCGGGGATCCAAAAAAAATAACTGGATTCCGGGTCAAGCCCGGAATGACACCAAGAGAATCATTTATTCTTTTTTAACAGCATCTGGAAGCTCACGAAGAGAGGATTCCAGCGGTTCGATTTCCTTGAGCTCTTTCTCCGGGGCGGCGGCTCCCAGTTCCTTCAGCCTCCGGGCCCCGGGGGCCACCCGGCTTTCCCAGGATCCCAGGGCGGCGTTATAGGATTTCATCGCCTTGCCGAGACCGTCCCGGATTCCTTCCAGGTGCTCGGCGAATTTCACCACCCGGTCGAAAAGATCCGCCCCGGTCTCACAGATCTTCCGGGAATTCTCGGCCACCTGCTGCTGCTGCCAGGTCAGGGCCACCGTCCGCAAAAGCGCGATCAGCGTAGTAGGAGTGGCCAGGATCACCCGGCTGGCGATCCCGTCCTCGATCAGGGCGCGGTCCTGCTCCAGGGCCGCGCTGAAATAAGATTCCCCGGGCAGGAATAGAACCACGAAATCGGGGGTGGGATTAAACTGGTTCCAGTAGGCCTTGGAACCCAGGGCTTTCATATGATCCCGCACCGCCTGAGAATGTCGGGCGATCTGTGTTTTTCTTTTTTCCTCGCTGTCGGCTTCCATGGCCTCCAGGTACGCCTTGAGGGGAACCTTGGCGTCCACCACCACGGTTCTCTCCCCGGGAAGCTTCACGATCAGATCCGGGCGCTTCCGCCCTTCTTCGGAATCCACCGAGGGCTGTTCGGCAAAATCACAGTACTGCGACATCCCCGCCACTTCCACCACCCTTTTCAGGGTGATCTCCCCCCAGCGGCCCCGCACCTGGGGCGTTTTCAGGGCCGTGACCAGGGCGCCGGTTTCCTTCTGAAGCTGCTCGTTGGCTTTGCCAATATCCTCCAGCTGTTTTTTCAAGCCTCCGTAGGCCTGCTGGCGGGCGTTTTCAAGCTCGCGAATCTGGGTTTCATACCGGGTCAGGGTTTCCTTCAGGGGTTTGATCATCCCTTCCACGGCCTCCTGGCGCTTCCCCAGGTCTCCCTTCGCGTCGGCCAGGACCTTTTCCAGGGTATTCTTGGATAGTTCAAGGAAAAGCTGGTTATTGCTCTTCAGGGCTTCCGCCGAAAGGGCGTTAAAAGTGTCGGTCAGCCGCCGGGTGGCTTCCTCCAGAAGTTTTTTCTGGTCTTCGATATTTTTAAACGCTTCCGTCAGCCGGGTTTCGGCGGTCACCCGGCCGGTCCTTTCCGTATCAAGATTCGCCTGAAGCTGGGTAATGGCGGCTTCCCGAGCCTGAACCTGGCCGCGCAATTCGTTCGCGGCGCTTTCCAATGATGCTCTCTGGGACCGCAAAAGGAGCCAGACGAGTACGCCCCCCAAAATAACGCCCGCTAGAATTAATAAGGTTTGGATCATTTCTCAGCTCTTTCCGGATGTCATTCTGAGGCTATCGCCGAAGAATCTAATTTTCATACTTTCAACTTTTAACTTTAAACTTTTAACTTTTTACTATTACTTATTGCCAATCAACGGCAGAACCTTTTCCACCTTGAAATATACCAGATACCTGGCCCCGGTTGATCTTTCACCCCGGAAATCCTTTCGGCGGCGCAATTTGTCAATCAGGGGGCTGTTTTTCTCTTCCCCGATCCATTTCAAATACAATCTTTTCCCTTTGTATCCGGGCCCGGTTTCCAGGAAAAGATAAGCCGCAAAGGGATTACCCAGAAGGTTCTTATGGGTCAACCGATCGGCCATAATGAATGCCAGGATTTTCTCATTAATAAAATGAGGACGGGAATATACCGCCACGTTGACTTTCCCCTTTTCATCAGAGGAGGCCAGAACTCCACGCCCTTCATTTTTTTCAAAATAATCATATAGTTCCATGATTAATTCTCCCGATTAACTTTAACTATTTTTTGAATCAGTGTCTTCACTTATTTCTCCGGACTGGGGTTACTTCCCGGATCCTTTCTTTCCAAACCCTTTCCCGAATTTATCCGAGTGAAGTTGCCCGCCAGTGGCCCAATTATGGCATAGGGCATAGGGCATAGCGCATAGAGCAAAGAGCATAGCGTTAAAAACCTTTTTCTCTGATTTATTTAGCCACCTGACAACCTAACAACCTAACCACGCAGGCTTAAGCCTGCGGCTACCTGTTTTTTGTTACTTTCTTTTCCTATTTACCCTTTGCGCTTTGCTCTATGCTCCCTGCCCTCCGCTCTTCGTCCTTTGACCCGTCACCTTTGGCTTTCAAAAAGTTCGCCTTAACCCATCCCCAATTCAGAATTAAATGAGTAACTGCGAAAATCAGGAGCAGGATCCCCCCGATCCGGTGAATGATTGTTAATAAGTCCGCGCCTATATACGTCTGCCCAATCCCGGTCGAAGCCTGGGAAATGAAAGTAAGAAAGAGAAGCAGATTGACGATTTTCAGGACTTTAACCTTTTTCATGAAAGTTCCCCCTCTGAATATGGCAACAATTACTATTCCAATTTTTTCGCAGGCTTCCCTCGGCCACAATGCCTCGGGATCTGATCGAAAAGCCTGCGGCTACCGGCCATCTGCTCCTGGTTTCTGGCTGCTGTTTAAATCATTCTACTTAATTTCCGATTCCTGATCTACCTTTAGGAAAAGGAACGTAGTATTTTTAGAAGGAAATATGAAGAAGAATGATAATAATTCTACTTCCCGGTTCCTTCCGCTTCTGATTATCCTGCTTCTCTGGGAACTCGGCGCGGACCTTTCCCTGTTTTCCCCCGAGATCTTCCCGCCACCCTCCCGGGTTTTGAAAACCGCCCTGGAACTCCTGGTCCAGGGCCTTCCTCCCGGTCATGGTCTTCACCTTCACGCTCTTTACAGCCTTCTCCGGGTCTCGCTCGGTTTCGCAATCGCGCTCTCGCTCGCCCTGCCGCTCGGATTTCTCGCCGGCTGGTCGCCGCGGTTCAACCGGGCCCTGAACCCGATCGTCAACCTGATCCGGCCGATCCCGCCCCTAGCCTGGATCCCGGTCGCGGTCATCTGGTTCGGGATCGGGTTGAAATCTTCATCCTTTCTGATCGCTCTGGGGATTTTCTTTCCCGTCCTCCTGAATACCATCTCCGGGGTCCGGGAAGTAAACCCGGTTTATCTGGACGCCGCTCGTACTCTCGGAGCCGGGGAATTTCACCTGATCACCAAGGTTCTCATCCCCGCCTCCCTGCCAATGGTCCTGACCGGCATTCGGGTCGGACTGGGCGTGGGCTGGATGACGCTGGTCGCCGCCGAACTGACAGGAGTCAGGTCAGGTTATGGACTGGGATTTATGATCATGACGGCCCGGGACCTGGGCAGGGTGGACGCCATTCTCGCCGGCATGGCCGTGATCGGCCTGGTCGGCTTCCTGATGGACCGGGGAATTCTTTTCCTGGAGCGGAAAACCCTTACAACTTCTTGATCTGGTCGAACAGGTTGAATTCCTTCACCCCCGGGATGCCGAGCTTGTCCGGGTCCAAGGCATTCCGGAGGAGAGACTTGGGCAGGGTCAACATGCGTCTGCCCAGCCTGATTTTAAGCCAGGCAGGGATCCTCGACTGTATTTTCTGGGCCCGGTAATTGCGGGCGTAGTTCCGGCTGTAATAGGCAAAATCCTTCTGGGCTTGCTCCGGCTCATAGACCGCCCTAGCCGCGATCCGTCCGGAAAGTACGGCCCCGTTGATCCCGAAAAGGAACATCGGGTCCATCATCCCCGCGAGCGTCCCGGCCAGGATCTTATCCCCCGCGAAGAGACGCGGATTCCGGGCGTCCGCCACCGGGATCCAGTTGGTGGCGTGGAACCAGTCCTTGCATTCGAGCTTCTCGTGCCGCCGGAGGAAATCCTGGCAGCGCTCCATGTCCGCGCGGGGCACGTCAGTGCGCTGGAAAAGCATGCTGAAGAAAAGCCCGTTGGTGGTGCTGCTGTAGTAGTAATCCCCGATGTAGGAATCGAAATAAACGACGCAAGCAGGCTCGCCTTCCATGGGCATGCGGCTCGCCCAGCCGTAGGCCTCGATGGTGGGCACGCCGAGGGCGTGAAACATTTCCGGGAAAAGGCCGGTGGCGATGATGCTGCCGGGGGGCAGGTCCGTGTGCTTCTTGATCATCTGGTTGAACTCGAACTTGACCCCGAGCTTCTGCGCCTCACGGTAAACCATGCTGTCGAGCGAGGTTTCCCGGGCTCCGCGCTCCACGATGTAAAGGTCGTTGGGATCCAGGTCGTAGCCCTGCTCCCCGAAATAAACCCGGAATAACTTGGCGGGGCGAAAGCCCTGGGAGAGGTCGAGGCCGATATATTTCCAGGCGGCGGTGCGGTCCAGCGGGGTCGCGTGCGTGGAAGGATGGAAGTTCCCACGTCCGCCGAGCCCGGCGGCCGCCTCGATAATCGTCACCTCGTAATCGTGGCGGACGAGATCGATCCCCGCGATCATCCCCGAGAGCCCCGCGCCCAAAATCTGTATTTTCTTTGCCACTTTCCCTCCTTGGCAACTTTATGCAACTGAATCTTGGAAATCCCCCTCCATGCCCCTTTTTGCAAAGGGGGATGTTTTCCTTTTAAAACAGAAGGAAAATATCACAAACATTAACTAATTTAAATATCGTTCCCTTATCCTTCTTTCTAATATTGATCAGGCCATATGTAATTGAAAATCCCCCTGCATCCCCCTTTTCATAAAGGGGGATGTTTTGCGCCCCTCTTTGTGGAAAGAGGGGCAGGGGGAGATTCTCAAACTGCTTCGGGTTTATGCAAAAGTTAATATGACCACATTGACACCGTGCCGGAGTTAATTGATTTTTGGCAACTCCTTAGGTGCACCGTTCAGGGTTCACGGTTCAGGGTTAAAGACGGAAGACTCCGAAAATACCGAATTTATCGTTCAATTATTTTCTGAAGTTCCTAAACCTTGAACCTAACAACCTGAACAGTTACTATTTTTTATTAGATGAGTTTGATCCTGGAAAATATTTCCCAGGAATATCCCGGCCCGGGGGGAATCCCCACCCCGGCCCTCGACGGGATCAACCTGGAGCTCAAAAACGCCCGTTTTACCACGTTGATCGGGCCTTCCGGTTGCGGGAAAACCACCCTGCTCAAGATCGCGGCCGGCCTGACCCGGCCCACTGCCGGTCGGGTGCTTCTGGATGGTGAGGAGGTCTCCCACCCCACCCCGAAAATCGGTTTGGTCTTCCAGGAGTTCGCCCTCTTTCCCTGGAGAACTATTCTCCAGAACATCGAGTTCGGCCTGGAGATGCAGGGGGTGAAACCTTCCGAACGAAGAAAACAGGCGCGGGAACTCCTGCGGAAAACGGAACTCACCGGATTTGAAAGCCATTTTCCCCGCCAGTTATCCGAAGGAATGCAGCAAAGGGTGGCCATCGCCCGGACCCTGGCTGCGCATCCCCGGGTCATCCTGATGGACGAACCCTTCGGGGCTCTGGATTCCCAGACCCGTAATTCCATGCAGGAATTTCTGCTCAAGCTTTTCCGGGATGAACACCCCACCATTCTGTTCGTCACCCACAACATCGACGAGGCCGTTTTTTTGAGCCAGACCGTGATCGGCCTCTCCCAGCGCCCGGGACGGATCCGGGCCGAGTTTTCGATCGACCTGGCCCACCCCCGCGAACGGACCTCCCTGGAATTCAATAACTATCGCCGCGAAATCCTGGAATTTCTCGACCGGGAAAGGAAAGGATAAGAGCAGGACTTCGCCCGGTCTCCCGCCGGGACAAACTTCAGAAAAAACCCCAAGGCAACCGCCTTGGGGTTAAATTACCGACAGATGAAATTAAGAAATTGGTTGGTCAGATTTTCTGTTTCCGGATTTCGTCCACCATCTTTTTGATCCATTCGAACTTCGCCTGGTAATCAGCCAAACCCTTGCCGAAAAACGATCCCACGGTGGCCGAGTCCATGTCCAGGAGATTGAGGCTGAGCACCTCTTTACCGTCCTGCACGGCGGTCTGCTTGACCAGGCCGTACCCCTCGGCGTACCAGGAATAAAAGGTCTGGGACTCGTTGGGGTGGCTCTCGATCTTGAGCGCGTCAAAGGTGCCGAACGGCACGGTGACCTTTTCGCCCGCCAGCACGGTCTTGGTTTCGTTGAATTCTTTCTCGGACTTGGCCTTAATCTTGTCCAAATCCATCGCGTTCAGGATCTGGTCAAAGCTGAAACCGGTTTTGTAGGTCATATCGATATCGCCCAGTTGCTTGTAGGTATCGGTCCATTTGTCTCCAACCTTCATTTTCTGCAGCATCTCGGTCTTGGGGGGCGCGTAGACAATCCCAACCTCGCCGCCTTCGACCCCCAGGCCTTTTTTAATCTTGGCCATGGTGTCGCTACGCATTACCTTGACCGCGTCGCCGTCCTGAACCATGTAGACGGTATTATTTGTATATCCCGCGGTGCTCTTGGTCTTGACCGCCATAACCACCATGTTTTTCCCGTCCGCGTCCTCGGTGTTCCCCTGCACCTGCATGGCCATGATGAAGTCAAACATGCCTCCCGCCTTCCCGGTGTAGAGCCAGGAGCGCCCGGCTTCCAGGGGTTGGAAGCCTTCCCCCTTTTTGACCGAATCTTTAGTATTGATCGGCTTGAATTTGGGGGTAAGAATATACGAGCATCCCGCCGCCAGGAGCCCTGCCGTCAGGATCGCGATTACCGCTTTCTTCATGTTTTTCCCCTCCCGGTTGAAAACCCGATAAACCTTGAAAAAATATCCGCAAATATTTTCCGGAGAGTACCACTCGAAAAAAACGAAAT
>JAPLJL010000422.1 GCA_026388615.1 Pseudomonadota bacterium
TGGCCCGTCCGAAATCAAAATCCAAAGCCAAAGTTAAAGCTAAAGCCAAGCCCCGGGCAGTGAAAAGCCCGAAGGTGGAGAAGGTTATCCCTCTCCACATGATTCCGAACGTGGAGTCCGAGATCCTTAAGATCGGCGACGAGCGCTACCTGCAGAGCAACGAGGCGATGTTCACCTTCTACAAGCGGTCGAAGGGAGAACAGTCCCCCTATTTCCTGGCCCTCATGGAGAAAAAGCGGATCCTCGGGGCCCGCTGCCCCAAGTGCAAGCTGGTCCGGGTTCCCCCCTTCGAGCTTTACTGCCCCGACTGCCAGTTCGCGAAGCTCGAGCTCCTCGAAATGCCGGATACCGGGGTGATGAATTCCACCCCCCCGATCACATATTTCGCGAACTCGCTTTTCGCGCACATGGTGCCGTTCGGCCGGGGCCGGGTGATGGTGGACGGGGCCGACACCGGCATCCCGATGCACGTCTACACCACTCAGGGCGTGCTCACCCCGCGGGTCTTCAAGAAAAACACCCCGGTGAAAGTGATCTTCCGGAAGAAACGCCTGGGCAAGCCCACCGATGTCTTCGCGGTCCCGCTTTCCGAGGTCCCGGAGAAGCTCCGTGCCAAGAAGGGCGTGGAGGAGCAGGAACTGGATTGGAGCCGGCCGGTGGAACCGGCGGTGGACAAGCCCACCCCCGAAACCGAGCAGGCCTTCAAGGCCGCGTTCGCGGCCTTCCAGGCGATGTCCAAGGCGGTGAAGAAGAGCGACCGGGCCAAAAAGGATCTGGCCGGCTGGAAGCGGTCGATCCAGGTGAAAACCGCCGGGGGTTCCTTCGTCATCAGTATCGATAAGCAGAACCTCACGGTGAAGCCGGGGAAAGCCAAAGCGGATTTCGTGATGGTCGCCAACAACCCCGGGCTTTTCGAGGACTGGATGAACTTCCGGGATTCCCTCACCAACGCGATCATCGCGGATAAGCTCTGGATCAGTAAGAACAAGGAATTCACCACCGTGTTCAAGCTTGACCGGCTGCCCCGCTCGCTGAAACGGACATAGGAAGAAGTTAGTTAATAAATTGGCAAGCTAGAAAGTAAGTTAATGGGGGCGGCCTTCGGGCCGCCCTTGTTTTAAAAACTGATAATAAATATTTTCCCTCCCCCTTGAGGGGGGAGGGTAGGGTGAGGGTGAAAATTAAATAGGTGTTCAGGGATTGTCACCCTCCCCTTCATCCCCCCTGGCCGACCCGAGCAGTCGTCTCGGGCAGGCTCCCCTCGAGGGAGGGGAGATGTTTTATGAATATTTTGGCAAACTAATGCTAGGTTTATCCACAGTCTGGCGGGCGACCCGGGTCGGGAGCGGCCCGGAACTATTTTCCGAGATCGAGCGGGCCGAGCTTCCCCTCGGCGGGATTGAGCTCGAATATCGCGTTCCGGAAAGCTGGTACCAGGATATCCGGACCCGTCTCCGGCGCGGGAATCCCCGGGTGCTGAGCATCCATAACTTTTTCCCCCTTCCCGACGGCAGAGACCCAAAAACGGCCACCGGGGACCTGTTCTTGGTCACCTCCGAAGACCCGGAAGAACGGCGCCTGGCGGTCAAGCGCGCCCTTAATACCATCCGGATCGCCGAAGACCTGGGGGCCCGGGCGGTGGTTCTGCACGTTGGGCGGGTTCCCATGGAAAAAAGATTCGCGGAGATGAAACAGCTTTTTTCCGAAGG
>JAPLJL010000022.1 GCA_026388615.1 Pseudomonadota bacterium
AATTCCTTAACCAGATCCTGGGCGGTAGCGATCGGGTCCTTCAGTCGGAGCCCCGGAAAGGTCGCGGTTACGGCGCCGGGGAAGAAGTCGGGGGAAATCAGCGCCAGGACCCCGATTTTCACCCCCCCCCGGTTCAGGATCAGGCTGGGGGTAAAGAAGGGCTTGCCTTCGGTATCCACCAGGTTGCTTAAAACCAGGGGGAAGTTAGCCCGCTTTTTCAGACGATCCCAGTTTTCTTTTCCGAGGGCGAGTTCCTGCTCGCCCAGGCCCAGGCCATCCAGCTTAGCCAGGTTGGCGAAATCAACCAGACCCTCGGTGAGATTGCGGATACGGGTGGAATAAATCATGTCCGGATTCAGGGTTTGGGTGGGGAAAAGATCGCCCGAAAAAAGAACGAGGAGAGGGCTCTCCTTGCGGAGGTTATTGATAAATCCGGCCCACCGGGCCAGACCGCCGTAGCGTTTGGCCGGTCAGCCGCAGGGATCGAGCTGGCCGTTGATCCGGTTGGCGTAAACGATGGTGAGCGTCCGGCCGGAGTCGGAGTGGGCGGAGCAGGAAAAGAGAGGGAAAAACAGGCCGAGAAAGAGAAAAAAGAGGGGGAGGAAAAACCAGTTTTTCCGGAGAGAAATGTCCGCGGTTTTCAGCCTGGTCATCAACGCTGTTTTCCTTTCCCGGGAAAGAGAGCGGTTAAAAAGTCCGATATGTTTTTCACTCCGGTTACCTTCAAGTTTTGGTCATTATATTGTAACCGGTTTTGATTTGACAAGGGAAGAAAGCAACTCTTGAATCCCAGGCGCCGGGCTTCCTGGATCCGGATTTCCGGCTGGGTCACGCCCCGGATCTCCCCGGCCAGGCCGATCTCCCCGAAGAAAATGGTGTCAGGGTCAACCGGGATTCCGGAAAAGCTGGAAGCCAGGGCGGCGGCCAGGGCGAGGTCGGAGGCCGGTTCGGTGACTCGGATCCCTCCCGCGGCGTTGGCGAAGATATCCTGACCGGAAAGGGCGAGGCCGCCACGTTTGTCCAAAACCGCGATCAGGAGGTTCAAGCGGTTGGGATCAAGCCCGGTCACGTTCCGGCGGGGCATCCCGAAAGGGGTGGGGCTGGTCAGGGCCTGGATTTCCACCAGCACGGGCCGGGTTCCCTCCAGGCTGGCGGTCACGGCGGAGCCGGGGGCCCCGAGCGGACGCTCGGAGAGAAAGGCGGCGGAGGGATTCTTAACCTCGGCCAGGCTGGATTCCGTCATCTCGAAAACCCCGATCTCGTTGGTGGAGCCGAACCGGTTTTTCACCGCCCGGAGAATCCGGTAGGGGGAGGAGGAATCTCCTTCCAGGTAAAGGACGGTATCCACCATGTGCTCAATCAGTTTGGGACCGGCGATCGAGCCCTCCTTGGTCACGTGGCCGATGAGAAAGAGCGCGAACCCGCCGGTTTTGGCGGCGGAGACCAGTCCGTCCACCACCATGCGCAGCTGGCTGAAGGAGCCGGGGGGGGATTCAAGTTCCTCCGAATTGACCGACTGGATGGAGTCCACCGTCGCCACCTGCGGGGAGAAACTGGAAAACTGGGCGAGGACGGGTTCCAGGGACGTTTCCGGATATAAATAAAGGAGAGGGGAATCCACCCCGAGCCGTTCACCCCGGAGGCGGACCTGGGCGGCGGATTCCTCTCCGCTGACGTAAAGGCACTTGGTTTTCTGGCGGGCCAGCTGATTCATAATCTGCAGGATCAGGGTGGATTTGCCGATACCCGGATCCCCCCCGATTAAAATCACCGATCCCGGGACGATTCCGCCCCCCAGCACCCGGTCCACTTCCTCGATCCCGGTTTTGATTCGGGCCTCGCCGTCCGCCTGGATTTCCGGGAAGGGGATCGGGACCGATCCGGATTTTCCCCGCGGTTTTTCCGGCCGGGAAATGGATTCGGAGGCGAAGGTGTCCCAGCCCTGGCATTCCGGGCAGCGCCCGAGCCATTTGGGGGAACGGTATCCGCAGGATTGGCAGATGAACTGAACCTTATCTTTGCTCAATAAAATCCTCTCTCTGATCAAATTCCAATTACCAAGCTCCAATTACCAAACAATAATCAAATAATTAAGCTTCAATCACCAAATTGAGCAAAAACCATATAGAAAAAAATCCACAGAAAAAATATTTCTCTTTTGTTTGATTTTTAGTCATTGGTCATTATTTTTTTATTTGGTTATTGGAATTTGGTTATTGGTTATTTTTATTTGACATTTAATGGCCCCGTTTTCGAACCGGGGTGATCAAGTTCCGCCCGGAGGGCTTTGAAATCCTCCCAGGATTCGCGCTTCCGGCCGGGACTGCGGAGAAGAAATGCCGGGTGATAGGTTGGGAGGAGGATCCCCTTCCAGTCCGGCTGGCCGGGACGCGGAAGGCGGTAGGTCAGGAATTTTCCCCGGATCTGGGTGATCGGTTGCTTGTTGCCCAGGAGGGCGTTGGTGGCGGGCGCGCCCAAGGAGACAGTCAGCCGCGGATTGATGCAGAGAATCTGGGCGGCCAGGAACGGGCGGCAGGTCTCCACTTCGTCAGGCAGGGGCACCCGGTTCTCAGGGGGCCGGCATTTGACGATGTTGGCGATATAAACATCCCGGCGGGTGAGGTTGATCGCGG
Source organism: Pseudomonadota bacterium (assembly GCA_026388615.1). Taxonomy (GTDB): domain Bacteria; phylum Desulfobacterota; class JAPLJL01; order JAPLJL01; family JAPLJL01; genus JAPLJL01. Next base: position 2,634 of record JAPLJL010000022.1, read on the forward strand.
CCAGGATCTTGTCCAGGAGCTGTCCTGCCCGTCCCACGCGAGGCCGGGAAAAAGCTCCCGGGTATCGGCGGCCACTAGGGGAGAGGGTTCCGTGGTCGGGGGCGGGGGCGCGGAAGCGGCAATCGGCGGACGGGGGGAATTAATAAAATCCTTGATTCCCCAGTTTTTCAACTCCCGGACACTGGCTTTCAAGCTTTTTACGATTTCGAGAAGTTCCGCTTCCGGACGGGGCATATTTTCGGTGGAAATCAAAAGGTAAAAATTAAAACAACCTACGTTAATATCGAACGTCTAACAATTCTTTACATCATCTGACTCTAATTTTTATTAATCGTCATTCCCGTCCCGCATCAGAGTGCGGGATAAACTCCAGCGGGAATCCAGGTAAAAAAACATTGCGTTCATGAGAAAATCTGGATTCCGGGTCAAGCCCGGAATGACAACAATTTTAACGAAATTTGTGATCCACTACACTAGGCTTTCCGGGCCCGGGTATTTTTCAGGATTTTAACCACCCGATCCAGGATTCTTTCCGCCACTTCCTCTTTGGAGAGGAGGGGGAGTTCCTCGACTTTATCCGGGGGCGAGATCAGGTAAACCTGGTTGGTGGAGACCTCGAACCCCGACCCCGGCCGGGAAATGTCATTGGCCACGATCAGGTCCAGGTTCTTGGCCTGGAGCTTGGCCAGGGCGTGGGGGATGGTTTCTTCGCTTTCCGCGGCGAAGCCGACGAGAATCCGGCCCCGCCGGGGCTTTTGCGAGATTTCTTTCAGGATATCCGGGGTGGAGGTCAATTCCAGCAGGTGGCCCGCGGTTTTCTGCTCGCTTTTTTTCTGTTTTTGCGAATGGAAGTGGCGGGGGCGAAAATCCGCGACTGCCGCGGCCATGACTAGGACCTGGGTCGAGGGATAAAGTTCCTCCACTTTTTTCTTGAGCTCCTCAGCGGTTTCGACCCGGACCAGGTCAATCCCGGGAGGCGCGGGCAGCTGGGTGGGACCGGAAATCAGAGTGACCCGGGCGCCCCGGCGGGCCGCTACCCGGGCCAGTTCATAGCCCATTTTCCCCGAGCTGCGGTTGGAGAGAACTCGGACCGGATCGAGCGGCTCCCGGGTGGGGCCGGCCGTGACCAGGATTGTCTTCCCCGAGAGATCCAGGCCGTGGACGATCCCCTTGATCCGGTCGAGGATTTCTTCCGGTTCCGACATCCGGCCGGGACCTTCGTCTCCGCAGGCCAGCTCCCCGGTGCCCGGTCCGACCAGCAGGATCCCCCATTTTTTCAAACGTCGCAGGTTTTCCTGCACGGCCGGGTTTCGGTACATGTTGGCATTCATGGCCGGGGCCAGAAGGATGGGGACCCGGCGTCCCAGCCCGTAAGTGAGCATGGTGGTGAGCAGATCGTCGGCGATCCCGGAGGCGAGCTTGCCCAGGAGGTTGGCGGTGGCGGGAGCCACCACCATGATCCGGGCTTTTTCGGAAAGCCGGATATGGTCGAAGGGATGGGCCGTTTCGTTTTCATCCAGGGCCACCCGGTTTTGCGCGAGGGCCTCGAAGAGCAGCGGCGAGATGAAACGCCGGGCGTTCCTGGTCATCACGCAGTGAACCTCGGCTCCTTCCCGGCGGAGCAGACGGGTGAGCTCGGCGGATTTATAAATGGCGATGCCCCCGGTCAGACCGAGGAGAATGGGAGTGTCCTTCAGCATGATGAATCTAGTTTATTCCTGGAGGTGCCGGTGGTCAACCGCGGCGTTGACATTGGTGCGATTAATTTTATAATGCATTTGACAAACTATCTGATTGATTTAGTGAGGATGGAAGCAATGAGCCAAATTGACATTTTCCCAATCAATACCATGGGCATGTATATCCCGCGCCGGCTTTTCCTGACCAAGGGAATGGGCAAGCACAAGGAGAAGCTGACCTCCTTCGAGATGGCCCTCCGGGATGCCGGGATCGCCGGCTTGAATCTGGTGCGGGTTTCCAGCATTGTCCCGCCCAGCTGCAAGCTGATCTCCAAGGCCGAGGGCTTGAAGCGGGTCCTGCCCGGGCAGATTGTCTTCGTGGTCCTTTCCGAGAACGCCTCCGACGAGCCCCATCGCCTGATCGCCTGCTCCGTCGGTCTGGCCATCCCCAAGAACGAGACCCAGCACGGTTACCTTTCCGAGCATCACAGCTTCGGCCAGACCGAGAAGGTGGCCGGGGATTACGCCGAAGATCTGGTCGCTTACATGCTGGCCACGATTCTGGGGGTGGATTTCGATCCGGACAAAAGTTACGACACCAAGAAGGAAATCTGGAAAATCAGCGGGCATATCGTCGTCACCCGGAACATCACCCAGTCGGCCACCTGCGATAAGAAGG
>JAPLJL010000346.1 GCA_026388615.1 Pseudomonadota bacterium
GAACCTCTGGGGGTTTCCCCCTCAAACAGGGCGTAGCCGAGCGAAAACGGCCCGAGGAGCACCGCGATGGTCCCGAAGACGGCCGTGGGCCAGACCAAAAGCATCTCCTTCGTTGCCAGGGTCTGCTGCCAGAGGACGGCACCGAAGAGCGTCATGGCCATGCCCTCGTTGCTGAAATACCTCTGCTTTCCCGGTTTCGGGGCCGGGTTCTTCTCGGCGGTTTCTCCGGCGGGGCTGTCCCCGGTTCCGGCTTCGGCCAGCAAAACCGGATCGGTTTTTTCCCCGGAAGAAGCGAGTGAGGGAGAACGGAAGGGGTCAACCGAAAATTTTCCCGCAGCGGTAAAAGCGGTTCCCGTCCGAGGGAAGCCCAGACATAAAAGCAGAGCCGCGGCCAGCAGGCCGGAGGAATTTAGACGGGAAAAGTTGAAATACATTGATTGGTATTTTCTTATAAATTCTTTCCTTGTCAAGCGATTACTTTTTGCCCGACTATTTGTGAAAAAGTATGGCAATAACGGAAAGTCAATTAATCAAGGACATGACGGTGTTGCTCTATCGGAAAATGAACATTAAGATTTTTTACGGTTATTTGTAAGACTTGTCCATAGACCGGAAAATGATATTTTTCAACTTTAGTACGAGCGAACCAAGCATCTATAACTATGACTGAGGAAAAATTACATAACCCGACTCTGGCCTCTTTATACCGGGAAAAAGAGGTGAAATCTCAGGAGGCCTGGATCCCGCGGGAAGAAAAGGTCGAGATCTACCTGAACGGGGTACCCCTGGTCATCCTCCCGGCTTCCCCGGGGATGCGGAAGGAATTGGCGGTCGGGTTTCTGTTCTCCGGGGGATTGCTCGAAAAGATCGAGGACCTGTCGGAAGTGAAGGAAAACGGCAATCGCATCGAGGTCGAAATCAAGAATCCGCCGGTAATCACCCCGGAAGCCCGCCGGGGCTGGAACCGGGAAATCGGGAGCGGCTGCGGGGGAGGCGCGAACTTTAATAATCCCGAACTTCTCTCCGGGAGGCGAAAAAATCCGGATCAGCTCCGGATCCCGGCCCGGGAAATCCTCCGGGGGGGGAAAGAAATCCTGAGCCGGGGCGAGGAGGCCTCTGACCAGGGGAGGGGGCTTCATTATTCTTTTCTCTGGGCAAAGGGCGGGAAGGTGGCGGCGGCCCGGGACATCGCCCGGCATAATACCGTGGATAAGGTTGTCGGCGACTGCCTGCTCCGCGGAGTGGATTTTACCGGGGCAATTCTTTTCATCAGCGGCAGGATTTCCTCGGAAATGGTATTCAAGGCCGCCTGGGCCGGCATCCCGATCCTGGTCTCCCTGCATACCCCGACCGACCTGGCCGTGGAGCAGGCGGAACGCCTGGGTCTGACCGTAATTGGTTTCCTGCGCAAGACCGGTTTCACGGTTTTTTCCCATCCGGAAAGGATTACCCGGGACAAGTCTTAATTGGAAAAATCAATAGATTTTCCCTCTCCCCTAGGGGGAGAGGGTGAGGGTGAGGGGACAATAAAAATTACCAATATATTTTACTGGTATGGGAATGAATAAAGTCGAAAAGACGACTTCGGATCAGGCGATCACGCCCGATCCGGGATTCGGGCGGGAGGTGGAAGAGAATAGCCGGACCCGGGTCTCGGCCTGTTTCCAGTGCCTGAAATGCACCGGCGGCTGCCCGGTCACCTTTGCCATGGACTTGATGCCTAACCAGGTGATCCGGATGATCCAGCTCGGAATGAAGGATGAAGTTTTAAGAAGCTCCACCATCTGGGTCTGTGCTTCCTGCGAAACCTGCACCACCCGTTGCCCGAACGACATCGACATCGCCCACGTCATGGACACCTTGAGGCAGGCGGCCCTCACGGAAAAAATCGCGCCCGCCCAGAAAGAAATCCTGGCCTTTCACCAAATTTTCCTGATGACGATTCGGTTCCTGGGCCGGCTTTACGAGCCGGGAATGCTCGGGGCCCTGAAGGCCTGGACGCGGGTCCTGAACCGCGGCGAGATCAAGCTGGGCTGGAAAATGTTCAGAAAAGGGAAGTTAAAGGTCATCCCCCGGGCGGCGGGGAAGGGAAGCGAACTCCGGGCGATCTTCGCGAAAGCGAAACAGAAGGTCAAAGGTGAAGGGTCAAAGGTCAAAGGTTAAAAGCGCAGAGATTGGCCGTAATGAGTTAACCCGACAAACTCAATGAACCCGATGAACCCGAAAAACCCTTTAATCAAGGTTTCATATTATCCCGGTTGTTCCCTGCACAGCTCGGGAAGGGAATACGGCGAATCGACCGAAGCGGTGGCCCGGGACCTTCAAGTGGAGCTCGGCGAGCTCCCGGACTGGAACTGCTGCGGGGCTACTTCCGGCCACGCCACCAATGAACGCCTGGATCTTCTGCTTTCCGCCCGGAATCTCTGGATCGCGGAAAAAACCGGCCGGGACCTGGTGGTGCCCTGCGCCGCCTGTTTCCAGAGACTGAAGACGGCGGAGAAGAAGCTTCTCGAAGGCCCAGAGAAAGAAGAAATCCCGATCGGTTACCAGGGAAAAATCCGGATCAAGCACCTGGCGGATTTTATCTGGGAAGACGTCGGGCCGAAGAAAATCCGGGAAAAGGTTCGGAAACCACTGGCCGGGCTCAAGCCGGTCTGCTATTACGGCTGCCTCACGGTCCGGCCGCCCCGGGTGACCGGGGCCCGCGACCCGGAAGACCCTAAAGTGATGGATAACATCCTTAAAATCTTGGGCGCCCGGGTGATGAACTGGTCCTACAAGACCGACTGCTGCGGGGGCAGCCTGGTCCTGGCCCGGCCGGACATCGTCCGGAGGCTGGTCGGGAAGCTTCTGGAGAACGCGGAGGAGGCCGGGGCGAACTGCGTGGTGACCGCCTGCCCCCTCTGCCAGGCCAACCTGGACGGCCAGCAGGACGAGATCGTCCTGGAAACGGGGAAAAAGCCGAAGCTGCCGATCTTTTATTTCACCGAGCTGATGGGACTGGCTTTTCAGAATCCGGAAGCCAAAAGCTGGTGGAAGCGGCACCTGACCGATCCGCGGAAACTGCTGAAAGAAAAAGGATTGATTTGATTTCTTTATTTGTTTTTATCGTTTCTCTTGAAAAGAATGACCAGTATTTATTCCCTCCCCCTTGAGGGGGGAGGGTTGGGCCTCCGGCTCCGCTTCCAGCCCGTAGGGCTTACAGGCCGGAGGGTAGGAACCTACGGCTCGGAGAGGAGAGGGTGAAAAAAGATTTTAAAAAAGTTATTGGAAAAGCGAAAAGCTTAAGAAAAAGATCAACTGAAGCCGAAAACTATTTATGGAATCAATTGAAAGCAAAACGGATGGGTGGTTTGAAATTTAGAAGACAACAGCCGATTGGGAAATACATTGTTGATTTTGTGAGTTTTGAAAAATTGATAGTGATCGAATTGGATGGCGGACAACATGCGATTGAAAAAGAAAAGGATATTGAGAGGGATGAATGGCTTCGCAGAGAAGGATTTAAAGTTTTAAGGTTTTGGGATAATGAGATTTTTAAAAATATGGAAGGGATTATGGAAATAATAGAGAAGAATTGTTTGTCACCCTCCCCTTCATCCCCTCCCCTCAAGGGAGGGGAGAATTAACAGGAAATCGTTATATGGTTTTTTCCCCTCCCCCTTGAGGGGGGAGGGTTGGGGAGAGGGTGAAATTGATTTAGACAAAAGAAAAAAACAATGGACACCCAGGAAAACAAAGGACCTCTTCCGATAAAAGAAACCACAGCCCCCGTCGGCGCGGTGATGGTGGTCGGGGGCGGGATCGCCGGGATCCAGGCCTCGCTGGACCTCGCCAATTCCGGCTTCCAGGTTTACCTGGTCGAGGAAACCTCGGCCATCGGCGGCCGGATGGCCGAGCTGGACAAGACCTTTCCCACCAACGACTGCTCCATGTGCATGATCTCGCCCAAGCTGGTGGAGGTGGACAAGCACCGGAACATCGAGATCATCACCAACGCCGAAGTGAAAACGGTGGAAGGGCAGGCGGGCAATTTCCGGGTGAAAGTCGAAAAGCGGCCCCGCTTCGTCGACCTGGAAAAATGCAACGCCTGCGGGGACTGCGTGGAGAAGTGCCCGGTGTTCCTGGCCAGCGAATTCGACGATAAGCTGGCTCTCCGGAAAGCCATTTACAAGCGCTATCCCCAGGCCATCCCCAGCGCCTTCCTGATCGACAAGCGGGGCTCTTCGCCCTGCAAGGTGGTCTGCCCGGCCCACATCAGCGTCCAGGGTTACGTGGCCCTGATCGCCCAGGGCCGGGACCGGGAAGCCCTGGATCTGATCCGCGCGGAGGTTCCCTTCCCCGCGGTCCTGGGACGGGTCTGCCCCCACCCCTGCGAAGCCAAATGCACCCGGAAGGACGTGGAGGAACCCATCGCCATCTGCGATCTGAAAAGGTTCGCGGCCGACGCGGTCGCGGCGGGAGGCGAGGATCCGCTCCCGGTTCCGGCGGAAAAGAAAACGGAGAAGGTGGCGGTCGTCGGCTCGGGCCCGGCCGGGCTGACCGCGGCTTATTACCTGGCCCTCTCGGGATATCCGGTGACGGTTTTCGAGTCGCTCCCGGTGCCGGGCGGGATGATGGCGGTGGGCATCCCGTCCTACCGCCTGCCCCGCGAGATTCTCAACCGGGAAATCGGGCGGGTGAAATCGCTGGGGGTCGAAATCAGGACCGGGATCACGGTCGGAAAATCCCCTTACCGCCTCCCGGAACTGATGAGCCAGGGGTTCCAGGCGGTTTTCCTGGCGGTGGGCGCCCATAAGAACCGGAGTCTGGAAATCCCGGGCGAGGATCTTCAAGGCGTGATCCCGGGGGTGGATTATCTCCGTGCCGCCAACCTGGGCCGGCCCCTGCCGGTCGGGAAAAAGGTGGCGGTGATCGGGGGCGGAAATGTCGCGATTGACGCCGTGCGCACGGTCCTCCGCCAGGGGGCGGAAGAGGCCTTTATCCTCTACCGCCGTTCCCGCGCGGAGATGCCCGCGAGCCGGGAGGAAATCGAGGAGGCGGAAGAGGAAGGGATCAAAATCAATTACCTGGCGGCCCCCGTCCGGATCCTGGGCGAAGGAGGAAAGGTTAAAGGGATTGAATGCCTCCGGATGGAACTCGGGAATCCCGACGCGGGCGGGAGGAGAAAACCGGTTCCCGTGCCGGGCTCGGAGTTCCGGCTCGAGGCGGACACGGTCATCCCCGCCGTCGGCCAGGTTCCCGACCTCGCCTGGCTTGCCGGCGAAAAGGAATTTTCCCTCACTTCCCAGTCCAATCTGAAGGCGGACCCGGTCACCCGGGAAACCGGGGTCAAGGGGGTTTTCGCCGGAGGGGACATGGTCTCAGGCCCGGCCACCGTGATCGAGGCGATCGCCGCCGGGAAAGAGGCGGCTGTTTCCATCGACCGGTACCTCCGGGGTGAAGACCTCCGGGTCGGCCGGCCCCCGGAATTCCGCGAGGCCGGGGAGATCCCCGGCCTGACCGACGTGGAACCCCGGCCCCGGGTGAAAATGCCGGCCCGACCCGGCCGGGAAAGGCTCCGTGATTTTTCCGAGGTCAAGCCCGGTCTCTCCGAGGCGCAGGCCCGGGAAGAAGCCGGCCGCTGCCTGGCCTGCGGCCTCTGCAGCGAGTGCTACCAGTGCGTCGAGGCCTGCCAGGTCAAGGCCATTGATCACGGGATGCGGAAGGAGGAGGTGGAACTCCAGGTGGGGTCCATGATCCTGGCCCCGGGCTTCGCGCCCTTCGACGCCCGGATCAAGGGGGAATACGGCTACGGGCGGATGCCGAACGTCGTGACCAGCCTGGAATTCGAAAGGATTCTCTCGGCCTCGGGTCCGTTCTCGGGCCAGATCCTCCGGCCTTCGGATAAAAAACATCCCAAAAAAGTCGCCTGGATTCAGTGCGTCGGCTCGCGCGACTCACTCTGCGGAAGGGAATACTGCTCCTCGGTCTGCTGCATGTACGCCACCAAGGAAGCGATCATCGCCCAGGAGCACGAGCCCGGCCTGGAGACCACGATTTTCTATAACGACCTCCGGGCCTTCGGGAAGGGTTTCGAGCGTTATTACGAATCCGCCCGGGGGAAATTCGGGGTCAGGTACCAGCGGGGTATCATCTCCGCGGTCAAGGAGAAGCAGTCCACTCATAACCTGGTTCTGCAGTATTCCGGAGAAGGGGGGCGGGAGAGGCGCGAGGAGGAATTCGAGCTGGTGGTCCTTTCGGTGGGCCTGGACCCGTCCCCGGAGGCTCAGGAACTGGCCCGGCGGCTGGGGATCGGGCTCAACCCCCACGGTTTCTGCCGGACGGAGGAGTCGAGTCCCAATGTCACTTCCCGGCCCGGGATTTACGTGGCCGGGGCCTTTTCCTCTCCCCTGGATATCCCCGAGTCGGTGATGTCGGCCTCGAGCGCCGCCTGCCTGGCGGCCCAGGCCATCGCCGGCTCCCGGGGCACGCTGGTCGGGGAAAAGGTTTACCCCCCGGAAAGGGACGTGCGGGGGGAGGAGCCGCGGGTCGGGGTTTTCATCTGCCGCTGCGGCACCAACATCGCCCGGGTGGTGGAGATCTCCCCGCTGGTGCTGGCCGCGGCGCGCCTGCCCGGGGTGGTGCACGTGGAGGAGAATCTCTACACCTGCTCTACCGACACCCAGCGCCGGATCACCGAGGTGATCCGGGAGAAGGGGATCAACCGGGTGGTGGTGGCCTCCTGCTCACCCCGGACCCACGAGCCGCTTTTCCAGGATACCCTCCGGGAGGCCGGGCTGAACAAGTACCTTTTCGAGATGGCCAATATCCGCGACCAGTGCTCCTGGGTGCATTTTTCCCATCCCCGGGAGGCGACAGCCAAGGCCGGCGACCTGATCCGGATGGCGGTGGCCCGGGCCGCCACCCTGGAAGCCCTGGAGGAATTCCCCATGCCGATCAAGCACCGCGCCCTGGTGATCGGAGGGGGGCTCGCGGGGATCAGTGCCAGCCTTTCTCTTTCCGCCCAGGGTTTTGAAACGGTCCTGGTCGAGAAAACCGATAAGCTCGGAGGCCACCTGGCCGGGATCCAGTCCACCCTTGAGGGGTTCAACCCCGGTCCCTGGCTGGAAGAGCTGATTACCAGACTGGAGCGGGATCCCCGGATCACCATCTATAAAAACGCCGAGATCACGGATTTTTCCGGCTACGTGGGTAATTTCCTCACCACCATCGCCGTCGGGAAAGAAAAGAAGGAGATCGAGCACGGCGTCGCGATCGTGGCGACCGGGGCGGAGGAATATAAACCGACGGAATACCTCTACGGGCAGTCCGCCCGGGTGGTCACCCAGAAGGAGCTGGAAGGCATCCTGGCCCGGGGCGGGGCGAGCCTCCGGGAGGCGCGGTCCGTGGTCATGATCCAGTGCGTGGGCTCGCGCGAGGAAAAACACATGTACTGCAGCCGGATCTGCTGCAGCCAGGCGGTGAAAAACGCCCTGAAGCTCAAGGAGATGAATCCGGGGCTCCAGGTCTCCATCCTTTTCCGGGATATCCGGACCTACGCCTTCCGGGAACTTTATTATAAGAAAGCCCGGGAAAAAGGGGTGCTCTTCTTCCGCTTCGACCCGGAGGAAAAGCCCCGGGTAAGCCGGGATGACCAGGGGCGTCTCCAGGTCGAGGTCCTGGATCTTTCCCTGAACCGCTGGGTCCGGTTGAGTCCGGATTATCTGGTCTTGAGCGCCGCGGTCCGCCCCCGGGCCGACGCCCATGAACTCGCGACCCGGCTCAAACTGCCCCTGAACGCGGACGGCTTCTTCATGGAAGCCCACCTGAAGCTCCGGCCCCTGGATTTCGCCAACGAGGGGATTTTCCTCGCCGGCCTGGCCCACTCACCCAAGTTCATCGGGGAAAGCCTGGTCCAAGCCCAGGGCGCGGTTTCCCGGGCGGCCACGATTCTTTCCCAGCCCTTCCTGAACGTGGGCGGGGTCGTCGCGGTGGTGGACGCGGAGCGCTGCGCGGCCTGCCTTACCTGTGTCCGGGAGTGCCCCTTCCAAGTGCCCCGGATCGGGGAGAAGGGGGTGGCCGAGATCGCCGCGGCCGCCTGCCAGGGCTGCGGGATCTGCGCCGCCGCCTGCCCGCGCAAGGCGATCTTCCTGCAGAATTATAAGGATGAACAGGTGGTCTCAAAATTAAAGGCACTTTATGAAGACAACGACCAAGTTCCAAGCTCCAATAACCAAACAATTTAGGGATGAGAGAGTCATTTGGAAATTGTTATCTATTTTCCCTCCCCCTTGAGGGGGGAGGGTGGGGCCTCCGGCTCGTAGGAACCTACGGCTCGGAGAGGAGAGGGTGAAAAAAGATATTAAGAAAAATATTGAAGCTGCAAAGAGCTTAAGGAAAAGATCAACCGAAGCAGAAAAGCTTTTATGGAATCAACTGAGGTAAAAAGGTTGGAAGGTTTGAAATTTAGAAGACAGCAACCAATTGGTAAATATATTGTCGATTTTGTGAGTTTGGAGAAATTGATAGTGATTGAATTGGATGGCGGTCAACATGCGATTGAGAAAGAAAAAGATATTGAAAGGGATAAATGGTTAATTAAAGAAGGTTTTAAAGTTTTAAGATTTTGGGACAATGAAGTTTTACAAAATATCGAAGGGGTAATGGAAATAATACGTGAAAATTGTTTGTCACCCTCCCCTTCATCCCCCCTGGCCGACCCGAGCGGTCGTCTCGGGCAGGCTCCCCTCAAGGGAGGGGAGATTTAATGTTTGGATGACATTGTTCAATATTATTCCCTCCCCCTGGAGGGGGGAGGGAGAGGGAGAGGGTGAAAATAAAAAGTTTTATTTGAGCATTTTAAATCTTGGTAATTGATATTTGTTTGGTAATTGGAATTTGAATTTTGTTTGGTGATTGGCATTTGTTTGGTAATTGGAGCTTGGTTATTGGAATTTGATTCTACGAAGGAGGTTGAATGACGGAATTTGAGCCCAAGGTAGTGGCCTTCTGCTGCCATTACTGCGCTTACTCCGCGGCGGACCTGGCGGGTTCCCTCCGGCTGGAATATCCCGCGAACGTGAGGATCGTGAAACTCATGTGCACCGGCCGGGTGGATGTGGTCCACCTGCTCCAGGCCTTCGAGGCCGGGGCGGACGCGGTCCTGGTCGCCGGCTGAGAGGAAGGCGACTGCCATTTCCTGGAAGGAAATGTAAAGGCCAAGCGGCGGGTCGGGTACGCGCGCAAATTACTGCGGGAGGCGGGGCTGGAGGGGGAGAGACTCGAGATGTTTAACCTCGGGGCCTCCGATGCCGGCAAGTTCGCCGCCGCGGTCAACGAGATGACGGAAAGGGCCCGGAAGCTCGGCCCGAATCCGTTGAGAAAAAGTAGAGAGTAGAGAGGATAGAGTAGAGAGGGTAGCCGCAGGCTTTAGCCTGCGAAGTAAATGTTGTGTTTTATATGTTTATTGGTTTTTCAAAACCCCGGGGGGTGGGTTCTCGCGACTCACACTCTTAGTAAACCAGGCTTTGATGAACTCGATGATAAAGTATTTATCGATACTGGCTAGACCCTGCGGGTCAGCCTGCCGTGATTACGGTACGGCACCTATTTGTGTGAGGAGCGAAACCCACCCCCCAAAAAAGAAAAAGGGGTGAGGGGGAAAAAGTTAGAAATAAGAGTAGGAGAGAAAGATGATTGTCGCCGAAAGAAAGCCTTTTGCTGAAATCAAGGAGATGCTTTCCGGTTACCGGAAGATTCTCATCCTGGGCTGCGGCACCTGCGTGAGCGTGTGCATGGCCGGGGGGGAAAAGGAGACCGGGATCCTGGCCTCCCAGCTCCGGATGGCCTTCGAGAAGGAAAACCGGGAGGTTGAAATCAAGGAAGCCACCATCCTGCGCCAGTGCGACCGGGAATACATCGAGACGATCCGGAAAACGGCGGGCGAATCCGAAGCCGTGCTTTCCCTGGCCTGCGGTGCTGGGGTCCAGTTCGCGGCGGAACTCCTCGCGCCCCTCCTGGTCCTTCCCGGGGTGAACACCAGGTTCATCGGGGTGGCCGAAGGGGAGGGGGTCTGGAGCGAGAGATGCCGGGCCTGCGGGGACTGCGTGCTTTCCGAAACCGCCGGGATCTGCCCGGTTACCATCTGCGCCAAGAGTCTCCTAAACGGCCCCTGCGGGGGCACCAGGGACGGCAAGTGCGAAGT
>JAPLJL010000147.1 GCA_026388615.1 Pseudomonadota bacterium
GAGACCGGGCTGGAGGCCCCTACGGGCAGGAAGCCGGCCTGTAAGCCCTACGGGCTGGAAGCGGGGCTGGAAGCGGGGCCGGAGGCTGCTCCAGGCTATGAGCTGAACTCCCCCGTATCTATCCATTCCTTTTTCAGCACCGACCAGAAATCCTGCGCCAGGCCCTGGAGGACGTAGTTGTAGGGGAGGTATCCGTAGCCTTGTTCCCCCCAATCCTCTCCCCAGGAATTCCGGATCTTGAGCGCGCCGATGGTGGCCGCCCCGGGCGCCGAAGCCTTGGCGCAGGCGGCACCGCCGTAATTGTTGGCGATCTTCATCCGGTCGTCATACCCGACCGCCACGATCGCATGGCCTCCCACCGCGTTTTCCCGGGGGGAGGGAAAGGGTATCCGGCCCGTCCGTCCGGCCTGCTCGATCGAGTCGTAGACCGTGAACCCGAACATGGCCGGGTGCCCCTGGGCCAGGCAGGCCTTGAGCTTGGCCAGGAGGGTTTCCGGCCGGGTGCCGGGGGGATCGTGACGGAAGTACTTGACCGCCTGAAAGTTCTGGGCGAAGGCGTAGCAGAAAGCCGGGGGCTCCCGGTCAAACTTGTCTTCTTGGTCGGAGTAGGGCCAGTAGGTTTCCGGCGGCACCCCGAAAAGCACCATCGCCCCCATGGTGCTCCGGAGAAAGGCCCCGCTGTCGCCGGTGGACCGCATCAGGTTCCGGGTCGCCTTGTAGAGGAAAAGCCGGGAGGCCTCCAGGTGCTTCCCGAAGGATTTACGCTCGTAGTACTCGATCACCCCCGCCCCGGCCTGAGCGGTGCAGGAGCCCAGTTGGCCCTGGTTCTCAACCGGCGAGCACCACTCGCTTAAATCAACCGCGGCCGGGACCTTCGGGGCCCGGTTCCGCCGGCCCGGCTCCAGGAACTTTTTGATCTCCTCGTGCCCCTCGGTGTAGTCACGGATATCGGGGTAATCCGGTATCCATCCCATTCCATGCCTCTCTTTTCCCATGGCCATGATCGCTCCCCTTTCCCCCCTCCGCGCCGTAATTATAACACAAGTCGGTGGTAGGCGGGGAACGGTAAGGAGCAATGAGACAAGAGACAACCCTTCGGCCACGCTACGCCAGTAGAGAGTAGAGGGCAAAGAGTAGAGAGTAGAGAGTTTAGAGTAGAGAGGGAAAACCAATAAAACCAAGGGTCCGAGGGTCCGAGGGTTCAGAAAAAGATAGTTTCGAGGGACACAATGGACACTATGGACTCAATGGACGCATTTGTTCTATGCCCTATGCCCTATGCCCTATGCTCTATGCGAACAAGACAGACGAGATAGACGAGAAGACAGTAAGCGGTAAGCAGTAAGCAGTAAGCAGTAAGCAGTAAGCAGTAAGCAGTAAGCAGTAAGCAGTAAGCAGTAAGCAGTAAGCAGTAAGCAGGGATAAACCTCATCTTCGATTTCCTATCTCCGATCTTCTAGTGTCGTGTTCCGGAAATACATTAAATAATAAAAAACCATTGGGGTCATTGCGAGGAGCTTCCGGCGCCGAAGCAATCGCTAAGACTTTGATTATTTTACGTCGAGCCGGGCGGATGAGATTGCTTCGCTTCGCCTACGCCAATCCTACTACGCCAAGGCTTCATAAAGATGTAGCTTCGGAGGACAGGTCCGCTCGCAATGACTTCATTATTTGAGTATCTATATTATGAAAGCAATTTGAAGGATGCTACACGAGACGGAGGAGAAGAACGGGTTTGACAATTTTCCAGGCATCCGAATAATGGTCTTGACAAATTTCCAGAATCATAGATAATTGTCGGATGAAGCGATCGCTGGAGCATCTCCTCGAATCCGAGCATTTCCGGCAGCGGAGAATCGCGTTTATCGTGGGGCCGAGGCAGGTGGGCAAAACCACTCTGGCCCAGAGCCTGCTCGAAAAACGGGATTCAAATGACCTTTATCGCAGCTGGGATAATTTGCAGTGGCGGAAGGAGTTTATCCGCGCCCCCTACGCTTTCCTGGATAAATATCGCCCGAAAAAAACGGGAGAGAAGCCACTCGTGATTCTCGATGAAATTCATAAGTACCCTCGATGGAAAAGCTATATCAAGGGCCTTTGGGATACCCGAAAAAATCGGATCGATCTGCTGGTAACGGGGAGCGGCCGGCTGGATGTCTATCAGCGCGGGGGCGACAGCCTGCTCGGCCGCTATCATCAATACCGCCTGCATCCGCTCTCCGTGCGGGAGATCATCGATCCCCTGGGAGTTTCGCCCGCGATTTCTGCGGAAAAAACCCTGGATACGCTGCTCTCCCTCACCGGCCCGGCGCCGCCCGCAGCCGGGAAAACCCTTCGAGATCTGCTCCGCTGGGGCGGTTTCCCGGAGCCTTTTCTGCAGAAGAATGAACGCCGGCATCGTCTCTGGCTTCGGGAACGCCGGGCCCTCATCGTGCGGGAGGACCTGCGTGATCTTACGCGCATCCAGATGATTTCCCATGTCGAGGAGATGGTGGAGCTCCTCGTCGCCCGCGCCACCGGCGTGCTCTCCTACAACTCGCTCCGGGAGGACCTGCAGGTCGCCACGGATTCGGTCCGCCTCTGGATCGAGTCGCTCCAGCGCCTCTATTTCCTTTATCTGGTCAGGCCTTTTACCGGCAGGATCTCCCGCGCTCTCCGGAAAGAGCCGAAGTTCTATCTCTGGGACTGGTCGGAGGTTGAGGGGGAGGGGGAGCGTTTCGAAAACCTGGTGGCGAGCCACCTGCTGAAATGGTGCCAATTCACGCAGGATTGGGGATGCCCGGCGCTCGAGCTGCATTATTTGAGAGACCGGGAAAAACATGAAGTGGATTTTCTTTTGACCCTGGAGGGCAAGCCGTGGGTATTGATCGAGGCCAAGCTTTCCGACACATCCCCCGCGCCGGCGCTGCGTTACTTCGCGGAACGTCTCCGGGCGCGCCATAAAATTCAGGTTGTGCTCGAATGCGAACGGCCGGGAATGGCCGGCGACGTTCATGTAATCGACGCGGCGAATTTTCTAAGAACGCTGCCGGTGTAGCAAAAGACGACCGCGGACCGCGGACCGCCGACCGCCGAAAAAGGCAAGAAACAAGAGGTAAGGCGTGAGGCGCGGAGCGCAGTAGGGAGTAAGCAGTAAGCAGAAAAAAAGAGGCAAGAGACAAGAGGCAAGAGCCAAGAAGCAAAAGATAGGCAAGAGACCAGAACTTAGAGGTTTTATCTCTAGCCTCTCGCCTCTAGGCTCCCTACGGGCCGGAGGCTAGGCTATGAAATGAACCAGAGAAACCAGAGAAACTAAAGAAAATAAATAGACGAGGAAAACTAAATGAAAAAAATTGCTATTCTGGTCGGGGCGAGGCCGAATTTCATGAAGGCGGCCCCCATCATCCGCGCCCTCCGGGCGCAAGGCGCAAGACAGATCAAAGCGGAAAGGCCAAAGGGTAAAGAAAAGAACACCTCCCACCAGCAATTCGAACCCGTGCTCATCCACAGCGGACAGCACTACGACCGGAGGATGTCGCAGGTGTTTTTCACCGAGCTTGGACTCCCGAAGCCGAACCGGCACCTGGGAGTGGGCTCGGGGAGCCAGGCCGAGCAGACCGCCGGGGTGATGACGGCCCTCGAGCCGGTGCTCCGGGAGCTGAAGCCCGCCCTGCTGATGGTCGTGGGGGACGTGAACTCCACCATGGCGGGGGCGCTGACCGCGGTCAAGCTCCATATCCCGGTGGCGCACGTGGAAGCGGGCCTGCGGAGCTTCAACCGGGAGATGCCGGAGGAGATCAACCGGGTGGTCACCGACTCGATTTCCGACCTGCTGTTCACCACGGAGAAGAGCGCGGAGAAGAACCTGCGGGCGGAAGGGGTCCCGCCCGGACGGATCCATTTCGTCGGAAACGTGATGATCGACACCCTCCTCGCCCTGCGGGGGAAGGCCCGGAAAATATCGCATTACCGGAAGCTGGGGCTTGAGCCCGGGGAATACGCGCTGGTCACTCTGCACCGCCCCAGCAACGTGGACGCGGTTCCGGAGCTGAGGGAAATCCTCCGGGCCCTGGTCGAGATCTCGAAAAGCCTGCCCGTGGTTTTCCCGGTCCATCCCCGGACCCGGAAGAACCTGGAGGCCTTCGGGCTCTGGAAGAAGAGCGCGAAAGGGCCGGGCCTGATCCTGACCGAGCCGCTCGGTTATCTCCAATTCCTCAGTTTGATGGACCGGGCCCGGATGGTCCTGACCGATTCCGGGGGGATACAGGAGGAAACCACGGTCCTGGGCGTGCCCTGCCTGACCATGAGGAACGAAACCGAGAGACCCGTGACGGTGGAAGTGGGGACCAATATCATGGTAGGACCCGATCCGGGACGGATCGTCCGGGAAGCCGGGAAGATATTAAGGGGCGGCGGCAAGAAAGGCCGGATCCCGGCCAAGTGGGACGGAAAAGCGGCGATCAGGATCGCGGAGATAACAAGAAAATATCTTTTAAGTTCAAATGCCCAAGCTCAAATGACAAAATAATGCCTAAATAAAAGTTCAAATGCCCAATAAAGGTCAAAAACTAAATGTCAAAATTTAATAACAAACCGTATTCTTTGAGTTTTTGTTTTTTGGGCTTATTTTGAACTTTGGGTTTTAAACTTTGAAATTATGAGTGATACGACGAACCTGGAGCATGTCAGCTGCGATCTCTGCCGCGCGGACGATCCGGAACCGCTTTACCAGGTCCCGGAATGCACGGGCCATTTCCCGGGAGTGGTTTTTTCCCTGGTCCGATGCCGGAACTGCGGGCTGGTGTATGTCGACCCCCGTCCCACTGCCGGCGAATTGCCCCGGTTTTATCCCGCCGAGACCTACTACGCTTTCCAGGACCCCCTGCGGTTAAAAGTGGCGGACCGGGTGGAAAGCGTGCTCCTGGAATGGGCGGGGGGATACAAAATCGCGGGGGACCTGGGGGATTCGCGGATCAAGGAATTCCTGAGCCGGGTGGCCTGGGCTGCCACCAAGTCTTACCTGATCGGGGTTATCCCCTGGGGAGGGGGGAAGCGGATCCTGGACATCGGCTGCGGGAGCGGCCGCCTGCTCCTCTGGCACCGGAGGCACGGCTGGGATGCCTACGGGGTGGAGATCAACCCCGCCGCGGCGGATAAGGCGAAAGAACAGGGGCTTTCGGTTTTTTCCGGCGAGCTGAAGAACGCCAACTATCCCCCGGACTTTTTTGACGTCGTCACCGGCGTGGAGGTGCTGGAGCATGTCCAGAGCCCGACGGCCCTGCTGGCGGAAATCCAGAGAATCCTCCGGCCGGGGGGGCTCCTCCTGATCAGCGTTCCCAACTTTGCCTGTTACGACCGAGAGGTCTACGGCGCACGCTGGCCACTGCTCGACGCTCCCCGGCGGCTCTACCAGTTCGACGCCGCCCGGATGGAACAGATGCTTGAGACCGGCGGTTTCGCGGTCACCGAGATCCGGGCCAAGGGTTTCTGGTGGCCCGGCCTGAAGTATTTAAGGGGATACCTGAACGCGCCGCGCCGCGATTTCCCGGGTTTGCTCCGTTCCCTCTGGAAACTTTCGGTGGAGAAAATCTTCCGGATCATTTTTACCAGGGAGCGAAAGCTGCGATTCGGGATTTTCATGGCGACTTACGCGCGGAAATTTCCCCGGGGAGACACTACCCGCCTCAGGATAGAGAGAATCGAAGAGGCTGCAAAACGGCCGCCGACGGCCGCAATAATAAAGGAAACCGCAGAGGGCGGAACGCCCGGCGAAAAAAGAAGTAGGCAGTAGGCAGCGCACCCTCCGGGCCCGCTTCCAGCCCCGCTTCCAGCCCGTAGGCTTACAGGCCGGAGGGTAGGGCTTACAGGCCGGAGGGTAGGCCCTCGCGGGTCGGAGACCGACCGCCATTTTAATCTGTCATTGCGAGCGACAGCGAAGCAATCTCGATGTAGCTTTTTTCTTTTTTTGGGGGGAAGGTTTCGCTCCGCGCAC
>JAPLJL010000169.1 GCA_026388615.1 Pseudomonadota bacterium
GGTTTTTGACCCGGAGGAGAATGTCGAGGGGGGAATCCTGCATTTCAAGTTTCTGATGGAGCAGTTTTCCCATAATTTGAAAAAGGCCCTGGCGGCCTACAACGCCGGCGAGCAGCCGGTGATGCGTTACCAGAATATTCCTCCTTTCCCGGAAACGCAGAATTTTGTTAAGTCGGTGATCGCCGAGTTTAAGAAATTGCAGGCGCAGAGGTACAAGAATTGAGCAGTCGGAAAAAAAAGGAGCAGGAAATGAACGGTCAGGCCAATAATAAGGACCAGGACGCGGATCTTTCCGTCCGGGAAGAGTTCCAGTTGCATCTTTCCAAGGGCCGGGAGGCCCTGGAGATGAATAACCTGGTGGAAGCCAAGGACGAGCTGGAAAGCGCCTTGGATCTGGAGCCCGGAAGCGAACAGGCCCAGAACCTGCTGGCCATGGTCTTTTTCAAGCTCGAGGAATACAGCCGGGCCATCCGGATGTTCCGGTCCCTGGTGGCCAAGAATCCGAAAGTTACCAGCCTGCACGTCAATCTGGGCCTGGCCTACCTGAAAAAAGAGGATTACCGCCGGGCGATCGATTCGTTGAAAAAAGTGATCGAGATGGACGCGGACCACCGGGGAGCCCATAACTACCTGGGGCTTTCTTATTCGAAACTGAACGAATACCAGAATGCCAAGGAAGAATTCGAACTGGCCGGGGCGATCAAGATGGCCAAAAAGATGGACGAGCTGATCCGGCAGCAGGCCCCGGAACATCCCAAGCCGGAAAAAGACCAGGAAACCATCCGGGGCGAGCAGAGGATTCTGGAATCCCAGCCCAACGAGGTGGTGGACCTGCCTGAGGATATCGAACGGATCCGACCTCCCGAAATCACGCCCGCGCCGGAGCCGCCCCCGGTTCCCGCCCCCGAGCCTCCCCCAGTTGTCGCTCCCGAGCCGCCCCCCGCGCCGGAGCCGGTCGCGGAAGCCGAAGAAGAGATTGAAGGTTTCAAACTGGTCCAGGAAGAAGGCGCGTATTCCACCTTCTCTATGGACGAGTCCCCGGAGAAAGAACCCCCCGCCCCGGAACCGGAGGTCAAGGCGCCGCCCGCTCCGGAGCCGATCCCGCCTCCGGTTTTGATCCCGGAGGAAAAAGCCGAGACGGAACGCCTGGAATCGCCGATCCGGATGGAAACCCAGCCGCCGGTCCCGGAGCAACCCCGGCCCGCGCCCGAACCGGAGCCGGAAAGAGCGCCCGAACCGGAGCCGGAAAAAGCGCCCGAACCCCAGGCCGCCCCGGCCGTCGAAGCCAAAGAATCACCCCGGGAGGAAGCGAAGGAACCGGAGCCAAAACCGGAAGCGGAAGCCGCTCCGGAAAGCCCGGAGGAGGAACCGGCGGAGCCTGCCGTCGAGGCCGAAGCGCTGCCGACCACCCAGTTTTCCACCGTGGAAGTTCCCGACAAGGGGGTTTTCCTGGAGTTTTCCGAGATCGGGGCCGATACCGCGATCCGGATGGGGAATAACAGCTACGCGATCTCCCAGAAGGACAAGGGCGCCCTGATTCGTTTCCAGGCCCTCTCCGGCTGCAAGGGCGGATACCAGATCGAATTGAAACACAAGCGTTTCAAGGGCAAGGAAACCCGTCTGGTTTTCGGAGGCGAGAAAAACCCGGTGGTGGAATTCAAGGGAGCCGGGGTCCTGATGATCTCCGCCCCGGAGGGCGATACCTACAACCTCGATCCCCAGGGGGAAATCCTCTATATTTCCGAGGCGTTTTTGCTGGCGGCGCAGGGCGACCTGCAGTGGGAAAACGGGAAGGTGCCCCTCAAGGATTCCGGAGAGCTCAACCTGGTCCGGTTCCAGGGGAGCGGTTATGTCCTGGTTTCCCTCCCGGGAAAATTGCACGCCATGTCCCTCTCGGAAGGAGAGAGCTTCAGCATGCTCCCGCCCATGCTGGTGGGTTGGATGGGAAACCTGGTGCCGCTGGTCAAGGAGATTGTCCTGACCCCGGAAGAGGGGAAAGAGAAAGAAAAACCCAAGGCCAAGGAAAAGGAAAAGGAAAAAGATAAGGAAGAAATCAAGCGGCTGCTTCTGGAAATGAAAGGGACGGGGAAGGTCTTTTTTTACTTGCCGACATCCCAGCGTTAACTGATAATGAGTCACCCGCCCCGGGAGAAGCTTTACACCCTCCCCAATTTTCTCACTCTGTTACGGTTTATCTTTGTCCCCGTCCTCATCGGGATTGGCCTGGGGATCTCAGGCCCGGAGCCTACCTTCACCAACCAGCTGCTTTCTTTTTTCGGCGGGCTGACCATCCTGCTGGCCGCCATTTCCGATGTCCTGGACGGCTACCTGGCCCGGAAGTGGAAAATGGTCACCCGGATGGGAGTGCTTTTCGACCCGATGGCGGACAAGCTGGTTATCCTGGTCGCGCTGATCATGCTGATTCCGCTCCACCGTGTCCCCGCCTGGGCAGTGTCGCTTTTTTTCGTCCGGGAGCTGGCGGTGACGAGCCTGCGGGGCTTCGCGGCGGCGGAGGGAATGTTCATCGAAGCCACCAAGATGGGAAAAATGAAAGCCACTTTCCAGTCCATCGCCACGGGGCTGATTTTTCTCTTTTACCCTTATTTTTCCATCGACTGGTATTCGATCGGAATGGCTTTTCTCTGGATGTCCCTGGCGCTGACGCTGCTTTCCGGCGTTGATTACTTCTACCAGTTTTTTCGGGAAGAAAAAGCCCGGCGGGAAAATAAGTAGGCAGTAAGCAGTAAGGAGTAGGCAGACAGAAAGAAGTAAGCAGCGGGCAGAAACCAGTAAGCACGGACAAACCCGATTTCCGATCTTCGATCAACCACACATTTTAATCCGGAAAAATTATAATTCCCCGCGAGGCAGAAGCAAATGAGGAAATCACCAGGCCCTGTTTCTCCGCGACCGGGTCCGGGAGCCGAAATGACCGCCCCGCCCCGGACCCTGATCGTCTGCGATTTTGACGGCACCGTCTCCCGGAAAGACGTGGGCTTCAACCTGCTTTCCCATTTCAGCGGCGGCCGCTGGAGCGAGCTGGACCAGGATTTTGTCGACGGAAAGATCGGGTCGCGCGAGGCCTACCGGCGGATGATCGACCGGCTTTCCGGGATCGAAGCCGATTACCGGCGGGTGGCCCGGGAACTCGGGGAGATGGATCCCGATTTCGCCGCCTTTGTCGCTTTCTGCCAGCAACAGGGAATGGCGGTGAAAATCGCGAGCGACGGGTTCGGCCTGTACATCCGCCTGTTCCTGGAGGAGCTCGGGATCCGGGGGGTGGAATGCTTTGCCAATGAAATTCTTTTCAAACCGGGCCCGGCCCTAAAGGCGGATTTTCCCTTCGCTTCGGCGGAGTGCCCGGATTGCGGCTGCTGCAAGCAGGAACTGGTCCGGAAGTTCCGGGACCGGTTTGACCGCATCATCTACGTCGGGGACGGGATTTCGGACCGCTGCGCCGCCCCGGAGGCGGATCTGGTTTTCGCCAAGCGGAGCCTTTACCACCATTGCCTGGAGGAGGGCCTGCGGACCTTTTTCTTCCGGGGCTTTTCCGATGTCCTCCGGGTTTTCCGGCTCCGGCTCCAGGGAGTGGTTTTTGACCTGGACGGAACCCTGCTCGATTCTTTCCAACCGATTTTCCGGAGCTTTCGGCACGCCTTCCAGGCCCTGGGATATGATCTCCAGCTCCTGGAGGAGAAGCGTAACGTGGTGGGCTCGACCCTGGAGGAAAGCCTCTCCCTGCTGGTGGATCCCCCCGACGTAGACCGGGCGGTGCAGATCTTCCGGGAGCATTACCGCCGGACCTTCTCCGACGGAACCAAGATCCTTCCCGGGGTGGAGGAGACCCTGGAAGCCCTCCAAGCCCTCGGACTCCCCCTGGCGGTGGCCACGAACAAAAACGGCCCCCTGGCCCGGGAGATTCTCGAGTACCTGGGCCTGGCGAAATATTTCCGGGAGATCGTGGGAGCGGGGGAGGGCTTTCCCCCCAAGCCGGCGCCTGACACCCTAGTCGAAATCGCCCGCCGGCTGGGATTGCCGCCGGCCGGAATCGCCTACCTGGGAGATTCCCCGCTCGATATCGTCGCCGGCCGGGCCGCCGGGATGGAAACCGTGGGGATTCCCACCGGTTATTATCCGGCCGGGGATCTGGGGAAGGAAAAGCCCACGCTCTTGTGCCATTCCATCCGGGAATTCATCTCGGTGGCGAGAATGCTACGGGACGGGATTGCCGAGGGCAAAGCGCCAAGCGCATAGCGCTCAAAGCAGGGAGCAGGGTGCAGGGAGCAAAGGGTATAGCGTTCGTAGTGTCCATTGGGTTCATAGTGTCACAATCCATTAAGTTTATTTGGTTTTTAGAGAGCCCGGGGGGTTGGTTCTCGCGACTCGCACTTCTGGGAAACCAGGCTCGATGAACTCGATGATAAAGTATTTATCGATACAGGCTAGACCCTGATTGCCCCGGAGGGGCGGGTCAGCCGACCGGGATTACGGCACGGCACAAGGAGCAGCCCCGACTTCGCCCGGTTAGCTTCCGTTGCGCTTCAGCGGACCCCAGGGCTTCGTCGGGCTCGCAGAGCTCGGGAGCGAAACCAACCCCCCAAAAAAGAAAATTCTGACAGCACAGGGGAAAAAACTGGATTCCGGCTTGAGTTTATCCTGAGCGCAGTCGAAGGACCGGAATGACGAAGCTGCGGTCGGCGGTCGTAAAAGCGAGATTGCTTCGCTGTCGCTCGCAATGACAAATACATTACTGCCTCTTGTCTCTTTGCTCTTTGACCTTTCAGCTTTGAGCTTTGACCCCTTACTCCTTACACTTTACGCATAACGTCCATCACCTATGACCTATCACCCATCTTAGTGTTATAATTAACAAATATTCCCAGATTAAGTTTTGGATCGGCAGGACGCTGTAGTTCCTCCCTGGTTTTTTCTGAGGCGGGGAAATCCTGCTGGCTGGAAGTGAGGAGGTTAGGATCATGACAGTAAGAAAAAAGGTTGACGATATCATCAAGCCCGCCGATCCGGCGGGGGAAACCACGAGAAGAAAGGCCCGGGCCGCGGCTTCCGCTGCTAACGGATTCCAGTGGACCCTGGTTTCAATTACCGACGCGATCAGGGAAAGCGCTTATTACCTCTGGGAAAACGAAGGCCGCCCGGAAGGCCGGGATTTCGAGATCTGGATCAAGACGGAAAAGGAATTCCTTTCCCGGATCATAAAAAA
>JAPLJL010000354.1 GCA_026388615.1 Pseudomonadota bacterium
CCGCCTGCGCGTCGTTTGTCACGGTGATTCTACGGGAGAAATAGCTGCCGTGCCGGTCCGGCGTGACGGTGTTAACGGTGACCGTGGCGTTGGTTTCCGCCTCGCCCAGGATCCCGAAGTCCACCCCGGCGGATTTCAGGAGGGCGGCGGTGGCGGTCGGAATGTTCCGGAGGGTCGGGTCGAGGGCGGCGGTGCAGCCGACGAAATAGAGGACCCGCGCTTTTTCCCGGGAAACATCCTTGATCCCGAGTTCTTTCGCCCAGCGGGCCTTGCTGGCGCGCGGCTGCATCCAGGGATTCTCATATTGGCGGAGGGAAGCGAGGAGCGGCTTATGAGCAGGCAGCGGACCCGCCCCCTCCTCCACCGCCCGGGCTCTCAGGGCCTCGTAAATATCCACCAGGTGCTCGTGGTGCGGGAGCGGGCACTGGGTCTGGCAGTTGCCGCAGGTCGGGCAGGAGTAAATAGCGTCGACCACGCCGGGATCGGAAAACTTGAGAGCTCCTTCGATGATGCCGCGGGCGATGAAATTCTTGCCGCTGGCGTAAAAGGGCTCGAAGCGGAAGCGCTCGCCGGCGGGGCAGCTTGGGAGATAGGTCTCGTTGGTGTATTTGCAGGTGCCGCAGCGAACGCAGCGGACGACCCAGCTTCGGATGTCGTCGAATTCCATCATGGCAGAAGCTCAACCTTCATGATCTTCCCCGGCTCTGATTTCCGCTTCGAGATTGCTTCGCTTCGCTCGCAATGACAAAATCAGGTACGCCGCCTGCTGTTTGCTGCTTACTGCCTACTGCCTACTGCCTACTGCTTACTGTCCGCCGATTCTTAAAACCCCCAGTGGCCGGGGTTTAATATGCCGTTCGGGTCGAGGGTGTTTTTGACGGTTTTCAGCAAATTCACCCAGCCGGGATCGGCCCGGGAGATGATTTTTTTCGCGGCCCAGTTCGGGGCCTTGTAGGGGATGAACCCCTCGTCGAGGAGGAGGTCGCAGATCTCCTCCAGGCAGGCGCGGAGTTTTTTTGTCACTTCGGGGTCGCGCCGGTCGAAGGGAATGAGAAAACGGAGCGCGCCGTAATGGCCGCCCTTCATCGAGCGGCAGTTGAAGAGGGGGGGGAACCCGTATTTTTCCATGATCACGGTGCCCTTTTCCGTGGGCCTGGTCCAGTTGGAGGTGGGACCGTAGGAGCCGACCCAGGAAAACCCCCCGCTTTCGGCGTAATCGAGAAGAAAGTCGAGAGTGGTGGGAAAATTCGCCAGCTTGGCATATTCCGGGAAGAAGCGCAGGATGGCGTTGATGTCGAGGGGCCCCTCGAAGGTTTTGCCTTTTTTCTCAAAGTCCTTCAGGAGGTTGTTCACGATCATGGTCTTGGACCAGAGCTCCGCCCGGGTCTTGGCCGAATATTCGATGAAAAGGATGAAGCCCGGTTCGCCCGGGTCGCGGGAGATCGGGCCGTGGCGGCCGTACATCATTTTGCCTGCCACCCAGGAAAGTCCAGCGATATCGTCGAGGGCCCGGGTCCAGGAAAGCTCCCGCATCATCTCGTAGGCGGTGGAATAGGAGTAGGGCAGGATGAAGGCCCGTTTCAGGAAGGCGGGCTTGGGGCAGAGCTGGACGGCGATCTTGGTGACGATGCCGGTGAGGCCCTGCCAGCCGATGAATAAGCCGGCCAGGTCCGGGAGGGGAACCCGGCTGACCCACCGGCCGGAGATGGCGGCCGAGCCGATCCGGGCCAGTTCCCCGGAAGGAAGGACCACCTCGAGGGAATTGATCCAGTCGGAGGTGGCGCCGTGCGGGTGGGAGAGGTTGCAGAGGCCGTCGAGCAGGGCGTTACAGGTGACCGAGGTGAAGGGTGGGGCCATCGGGTAGGTGTAGATCATTTTCGGGTGGTTGCGGTCCAGTTCGGCTCGGAGATGGCCGAAGGTGACCCCCGGCTCCAACAGGGCGTACATATCGCTTTCGTTGATTTCCAGGATCCGGTTCATCCGTTTCAGGTCCAGGATGATCCCGCCCTTGACCGGGATGGTCAGGCCGCCGACATTGGCGCCGCTCACGTAAGGGGTGACCGGCGTCAGGGTTTCGTTGGCCAGGCGCATGACCGCCTGGACCTGTTCCGGTTTTTCCGGCATCACCACCCAGTCGGGGGCGTGGGGCTCGTTTTCCGTCATGTCCCGCGAATAAAGGAAAAGGGTGGCAGCATCGTCCCTCACCCATTCCTTACCCGCGATCTCCTCCAGTCGTTTTTTAATCTCTTCTTTTTCCATTTTATTGCCAGGGTTCCAGGGTTCGATGGTTCCAGGATTCGAGGGTTTGAAATTTATTTTCCGTTGTTTTCACTTGGCCCCTTGAACCCTTGAACCCATGTTTATTTATGGGGTGATGAAGAGAAGAAAACGCATGAGTTTAAGCAGGTTCCCGCGGA
>JAPLJL010000048.1 GCA_026388615.1 Pseudomonadota bacterium
ATACCCACACTCCCGAATCCTGACAACTGCTTTTTTTATCTCAGATATTCCCTCGCCATCACCTCTGGATTATCATTAATAAAAAAAGAAAGGCAGGGTAAATTGACCGGGGCGGAAATCGTAGTCAAAATCCTTGAGCAACAGGGTGTGAAAAGGATCTTCGGCATTCCGGGGGCCCAGAGCCTGGAATTGTTCGACGCCTTCCGGGGCGCCGGGATCGAGACCATCCTCGTCACCCACGAGCTTTGCGCTTCTTTCATGGCCGACGCCACTTCCCGGGCCGGCGATGGGGTGGGAGTGGCGGTGGTCGTCCCCGGGCCGGGCCTGACCAACATCTTCTCCGGGCTCGGAGAGGCCTACCTCGATTCCATCCCGATGGTCGTGATTATCGCCGGGGTGAATAACGAGATTCCCTATTCCTTCCAGCTTCACGAGATCGACCAGGTCAAAGCCGCCTCTCCCCTGGCCAAGGCGGTTTTCCGTCTCGAAAAGGTTGAGGAAATCTGGGCCCAGCTCTCCCGGGCCTTTTCCCTGGCCCAGGCCGGGGAACCGGGACCGGTGGTGGTGGAGATACCCAACAATCTCCTGGCCCGCGCGACTTCCTTTTCGCTTCCCCCTATCAATGGGAAGGAAAATATTTCCATATCACCGATCGAGCCATTGGTTTCCCGGGCCATCCAGACCATTACCGACGCGAAAAGGGTGGGAATTTATGCCGGGTTGGGGGCTTTTCCCGCCGGCCGTGAGATCCGCGAGCTGTCCGAGCTGTTGGATGCCCCGGTGGCTACCACCCTCTCCGGGCGGGGCGTAATTCCGGAAGACCATCCCCTCTCGGTCGGCTACGGTTTCGGCGGGTCCGGGACCCGGATCTCCCGGAAGACCTTCTCCGATTGCGACCTGATCCTCGCCGTGGGCTGCAAATTCACCGAAGTTGGAACCGGGGGTTACGGCCTGAAGATCCCGGGCAAGCTGATCCATATTGATGCCAATCCCGGAAACCTGAACGTAAATTATAAAGCGGAGGTCGCCATCGCCTCCGACTCCCGGGCGGCCTTGAGCCGGATCCTCGCCGGGGTCAGGGAAAAAATTAAATCCCCGCGCAAAAGCGGCCTCCGGGAAGAGATTCAGAAAGCCAAGGCGGACGAAGAACAGAAGCTCGAAAGCCGGGGCATCCACAAAGATTGGGTTGATCCGGCCCACCTGCTCCGGCATCTGCGCCAGCTTCTTCCCCGGGACGCCATCATCACCACCGATTCCGGGCATCACATGTTTTTTGTTCTCACCTATTTCCCGATCTACGAGCCGAGAACCTACCTGACCCCCACGGATTATCAATCGATGGGGTATTCGGTTCCCGCGGACATCGGGGCCCGGCTCGCCTGCCCGGGACGCCGGGTCGTGGCTACCGTCGGAGACGGTGGATTTCTGATGACCGGGATCGAGATGCTAACCGCCTCCCGGCTTAAACTTGACCTGCCCGTGATTGTTTTTAACGACGGGGCCCTGGGTTTGATCAAAAAACTGCAGAAACGGGCCCTGCTCCGCACCCAGGCCGTGGACCTGGTCGAGCCGGATTTTGAGAGTTACGCCCGGGCCATCCGGGCCGAGTATGTCCGGATTGAAAACGACGAGGAAATCGCCGGGAAACTGGAAAAGGCCCTTACCCTGAAAGGCCCGGTCCTGATCGACGCCTGGGTCCAGTATCCCGAGCTGACCGATTACATCAAGGGGCAGATCCTGGAAAACATCAAACGCTACCCGGCGGGCCAGAAATTCCGTTCCCTGGTCCGGCTCTTCCGCCGGGCGGTTCTGCCCTGGGCGGAATAAAGCAGTTTCGAGTTTCCCTCCGGGCCGGAGGCGAGTCTCTGGTTTCGAGCCGGGAAGCACTCCGATTATTCCTCGGTGAGATTGCCGCGCTCTCCCGCCTTTGGCGGGATCGCTCGCAATGACAAAATGAGGTGCCACTGCGATGAATAATTTCTTTTGTGTCATTGCGAGGCCTGCCCGAGCAGTCGGCTCGGCTGGCCCCGAGACTCGCCCAGGGTGTCGGCCAGGGAGCATGAGCGACAAAGCAATCCTTCCAATATTTCATTTGACGGTGATTGAATTTTTCAGATACAATTTATCCATAATTATTTTCCGTTTTATGTTTTACGACTAACGCCTTACGTCTTGCTTTTAACTTTCTCTGAAAGGGGGTGATTACAACAATACCGATGGATTTTAATATCAGTTTCGTTTTGGGTTTGTATT
>JAPLJL010000167.1 GCA_026388615.1 Pseudomonadota bacterium
AAATTGCAGGGGGAAATTCCGGAAGGTTAACCGGATTTTCCCGGGATACGCCTTCAGGATCTGATCCATGGTCGTCCAGCCCCGGGCGCAGAAGGGGCACTCGAAATCGGAAATCTCGAGGATCGTGATCGGGGCGTTCGCCGGTCCCAAGCTCGGTAAGCCCTCAACGTTAACCTCCATCTTTTCCGGCGGAGGAGGAGGCGTCGGAGGCTGATTCGGATTCGGGGTCGGCCAATCCCCTCGGCGGGCCATGCCGGGCGGGGTGTCATTACTCCCGGCCTTTTTAGTCATCCGGCCGAGAAAAAATCCGCCCACGCCTACGGCGATAATCACCGCCACGATTAGAGCTATCTTTCCACCTTTTCCCATAAACCTGATCTCCTTTCCCGGTATTTCCCTATTATTACCGGCTCGAAAAAAAACATCATTCTAACCCTGCATCCTTAATCGCGTTCTTATAAACCTCCAAATCTTTGGAGGAAAAAAGCACAAACCTGGCTTCCTGAATCTCCGGGTGGCCTTTCAGGAAATCCGCCACGGTTTTCAGGGCGATCCGGGAAGCCGACTCAATCGGATAGCTATAGGCCCCGGTGCTGATGGAGGGGAAAGCGAGGGATTTGATCCCCTGGACTGAAGCTACCTCCAGACTCCGGCGGTAGCAGGAGGCCAGGAGTTCGGGCTCGCCGCGACCGCCGCCCCGGAAGACCGGGCCCACCGTATGGATCACATACCTGGCCCGTAATTTCCCCCCCGAAGTAATGACCGCGTTCCCGGTCCGGCAACCCCCGATTTTTTTACATTCCTCGAGGATCTGGGGTCCCCCCACCCGGTGGATGGCCCCGTCCACCCCGCCCCCGCCCAGAAGGCTTTCGTTGGCGGCGTTGACAATAGCCTCGGTTTCTTCCTTGACAATATCCCCCTGCTTGAGCACCAGCCGGGAGCTTCCTACCTTAAATTCCACTTTTTCGTTTCCGATCCCGGGATTCAGGCGACTTTCCGGCTTTCCTTGATGAACCGGACAATGCAATAAATCCCGAAAATAACCATCGCCGCCGCGCCCAGGTTCATCGGGAGGGTTACGGGGTTGGGCCCGGAAAGCAGGGCCGCTTTCCCGACACGAAACTCCTCCAGGGTTCCCACCACCTGATAGCGCGAAAAAGTCGCGAACATGATGTAAATATTCAGAGCCACCGCCGCACCGATCACGAGCAGGGAGAGGTTTTTCCTCTTCTGCTCCGCCCAGATTCCCCAGATATAACCCAGGCAATACGGGAAAAAGTAAAGCACGACCACGATGTAGATCAGACCGGGAACGGAGGTATGACTATCCTCCAGGAAATACATCCACATCCAGTCGGGGGCCCGGAGATAGGACCAGAGCGCCGTCGCGGTAAAGAGAGCGGATAGGGTCAATCCCCGGAAAAACCAGGTCGATTTTAGGAGATCCCCACCCCCGCTCAGTTTCTGGGTGTTCAGCCGGGCGAAGATCGCACCGAAAAGCATCAGTGTCGGCGAATCAATGATAAATGTGAGAATCACCCCCTCTGGGCAAAATCACCTGGACCCCGAAAGACAAACCTCCGGTGGTCCAGTCCAGAAAACAATCCCGAATCGGGAAAATTTTTTCCGCGTTAATTTTCCAGGACAAAGTAAATATTAACCTTGACCCGATACTCGGTGATTTTCCCGTCCTTGACCTTGGCTTCCTGGCTCTTCACTTCCATGGTCTCGATGTTCCTCAAAGTTTTTGCCGCACGGCCGAGAGCCGTTTCGATGGCATCATCCCAGCTCTTGGTGGAGTGGCCAATAACCTCGCTAACCCTGCTGACTGTCATTTTTCTACCCTCCTTGTTTGATT
>JAPLJL010000132.1 GCA_026388615.1 Pseudomonadota bacterium
TACTAATGACTAATGCCGAAACGCAGAGACGGAAAATTAATCATTGTTCGTTAGAAATTTTGGGTTTGGAAATTGATTAGAAATTCGTCATTAGAAATTAGGAATTCGAAACGAACTTTTACCAATGGCCTTTCATGCCTGATTCTGAAATAAACAGATCTTTCCGGTCCCGGTTTTCTTCGCAGAGCCACTGGGGCTTGATCCTGGCCTCCGCCGTTCTCTTGATCCTGGCTTTTCCCTATCCCGGGATCTTCCCGCTCGCCTGGATCGGGCTTATCCCCCTGCTGGAGGCGATTTCCGTCCAGACCCCGGGCCGGTCCTTCCGGCTGGGTTGGGTCGCCGGATTCGTTTTCCAGCTGGGGCTGATCTATTGGATCGTAGTGGCGATGCACGTTTACGGCGGGATTTCATTTCCGGTGGCGCTGGTTCCGCTTCTCTTGCTTTGTGCTTTTGTCGCGCTCTTTTTCGGCGCCTTCGCCGGGGGAATCCGGTTTATCTCCGCCCGGATCGGGGTTCCTTTTTTTCTCTCCGCTCCGTTTCTCTGGGTCGCTCTCGAGTATGCCCGCACCTTTTTCTGGTTCGGGTTTCCCTGGGAAAGCCTGGGTTATTCACAATTCCGGTGGCTCAACCTGATTCAGGTTTCGGAATTTACCGGTGTCTACGGGATCTCCTTCCTCCTGGTCCTGGCCAACGTCGCGATTTGGGACGGGATCAGGTGGCGGCGCGGCCAGGTCCGGGGCCGGGTCTTCGCGTCCGAGGCCGGGGTTCTTTTCTGCCTGGCGGGCGGATGCCTGCTTTTCGGGGCGCTCCGGCTTTCGGAACTGGAAGGAACGGCGGCGCGGGGAAAGGAACTCCGGGTCGGCCTGATCCAGGGCAATATCGAGCAGGATCTCAAATGGCAGCCGGAACTCCAGGCCGAGACCGTGAACATTTATCTCGGGCTGTCCCGGGAGGCGGTCCGGGAAGGAGCCGAGCTCCTGGTCTGGCCGGAAACCGCCCTGACTTTTTTCTATGAGGATGACCGCGAGTTTCGGCCCATGATCAAGGCGATGGTCGCGGAGGCGGGTGTCCCCCTGCTCTTCGGGAGTCCCGGGATGGATCCCCCGGCGATTCCGGGGAGTGACGCCATCGACCACAACAGCGCCTTTCTCCTGGATGCCTCCGGGAACGAGTCCGGGAGATACGATAAGGTCCACCTGGTGCCTTTCAGTGAATACACCCCTCTCCCCTGGATTTTGGGGGATCTGGTCCGCTTCATGGTGGGGCTGGGGGAGTTTGCCTCGGGGCGGGAGCTGAAGACCCTGGCCTGGGGGGACCAGGCCCTCGGGGTCCTGATCTGCTACGAGGCCATTTTTCCGGACCAGGTGCGGAGGCTCGTAGCCAAGGGCTCCACTTTTCTGGTAAATATTACCAATGACGCCTGGTTCGGGAAGACCTCGGCCCCCTTCCAGCACCATTCTATGGTAGTTTTTAGGGCAGTGGAGAACCGGGTCCCGGTGGCCCGGGCCGCCAATACCGGGATCAGTTCGGTGATTGGTTGGGACGGGCGGATCGGCCGGCAGACCGCGATCTTCACCCGGGGTTACCTGGTGGACCGGATCCGGACCATCCCCGCCGGGGGCAAGACCTTTTATACCCGGCACGGGGATTTATTTGCTAAAGTGATAACAGTTTTAGTTTTGGTTCTCTGGCTTTTCGCGGGGGCCAGAAAGGAAGGTAAAGGTCGTGTTCCGGGAACTTAACGAAGAGTGGGAAAAACTGGATAAGGATTACCGATCCCTGCGCGACCATCTTTGACCTTCCGAGATTAAAAAGCCGCCGGGAGGAGCTGGCCCGGGAGGTGGCCCGCCCGGATCTCTGGCAGGACCCCGGACGGGCACAGGAAACCCTGAAAGAGGAAGCCCGGATCCGCCGGGAGCTGGAGACTTTGACCCAGCTCGAGAGCGAGTTCGAGGAAATCAAGCTCCTCATCCACCTGGCCGAGGAGGAGAATGATCTCACGGAAGGCGAGGCGCTGGCCCTCCGCCTGGGCCAGGTCCGCACCCAGATCGCCGAGGTGGAGCTGGCCCGGATCCTCGACCCCGAGGACAACCGCAACGCGATTTTCACGGTGAACGCGGGCGCGGGAGGGACCGACGCCCAAGACTGGGCGGAGATGCTGCTCCGGATGTACTTGCGCTGGGCGGAACGCCGGGGCTTCAAGACCGAGCTCCTGGATCGGACGCCCGGCGAGGAGGCCGGGATCAAAAGCGCCACGGTGGCGGTGACCGGGGAAAACGTTTACGGGCTGATGAAAGCGGAGATGGGGGTGCATCGCCTGGTCCGGCTTTCCCCCTTTGATTTTAACGAAAGAAGGCATACGAGTTTCGCGGCGGTTTTCGTCTATCCCGAGGTGCAGGACGAGCAGGAGATCGTAGTCGAGGAAAAGGACCTGAGGGTGGAGACCTTCCGGGCCGGCGGCCACGGGGGACAGAACGTCAACAAGGTTTCCAGCGCGGTGCGGATTTACCACCTGCCCACCGGGATAGTGGTGACCTGCCAGAACGAGAGGTCCCAGCATCAGAACCGGATCATCGCCCTCCGGATCCTGAAATCCCGGCTCCTGGAGCAGAAGCGCGAGGCCGAGCAGGTCGAGAAGGACAAACTTTACCAGAAGCAGAAGAGCATTGCCTGGGGCAGCCAGATCCGGAGCTACATCCTGCATCCCTATCATCTGGTCAAGGACCATCGCACCGAC
This sequence comes from Pseudomonadota bacterium, assembly GCA_026388615.1. GTDB lineage: Bacteria > Desulfobacterota > JAPLJL01 > JAPLJL01 > JAPLJL01 > JAPLJL01. Next base: position 2,738 of record JAPLJL010000132.1, read on the forward strand.
TGGGAAACCTCGGCGGCGGATAAGGTCCTGGATGGAGATCTGGATGGATTGATCCGGGATTATCTGCTTAAACATTAGTAACTACTCAGGTTCAGGGTTCCCATTCGCAAAGCTCAGGGCAAGCAAAGTTCAGAGTTCAGGGTTAAATGTTCAGAAGTTTAGGAACTTCAGAAAACGCAAAAACGGGTTCGATTCAATTCGTCACCTTTGAAATGTTTCGTATTCAACCTTTGAACCTTGAACCTAACAACCTGAGCAAGTACAAATATTAAGGAAGGAGCTATGGAAGAGAAGAAAGAAAATCCCCGGGAGATCCGGAAAAAGAAGCTGGAGGAGATTCGGGCCAAAGGGGTGGATCCCTTCCCCAACGATTTTGTCGTGGGCCCGGCGCTCGCGGCTTTCACGGCGCGTTTTTCCGCCCCGGAATTCCTGGAAGTTACCGATAAGGAGCTCTCCGATGAAGTGTTCGCCCTGGCCGGGCGGGTGGTCGCGATCCGGAAATTCGGCAAGATGGCCTTTTTCCACCTCCAGGACCAGGACGGAAAGGTCCAGGGGATTATCGAACGGGAACGGGTCCAGCCCCTGGCCTGGGAGATCTTCCGGCTTCTGGACCTGGGGGACCTGGTCGGGATCAAGGGCCGGCCCTTCCGGACCCGAACGGGGGAACTCTCCCTCCGGGTGGACGAGTTCAGGCTTCTGACCAAAGCCCTGCGGCCTCTCCCAGAAAAGTGGCACGGTCTCAAAGAAGTGGAAGCCCGCTACCGGCAGCGCTATCTGGACCTGATCGTCAATCCCAAGGCCCGGGAAATCTTCCGCAAGCGGAGCGGGGTGCTCAACCGGATCCGGGGTTTCCTCACCGAGCGGGGGTTTTTGGAGGTGGAAACCCCGATTCTCCAGCTCAAGGCCGGCGGGGCCGCCGCGGAACCGTTTCAGACCTTTCACCAGGCCCTGGGCGAGAAGCTTTTCCTCCGGATCGCGCCCGAGCTTTACCTGAAGCGCCTGGTGGCCGGCGGCATCGATCGGGTTTTCGAGCTGGGCCGGAATTTCCGGAACGAGGGGATTTCCACCCGGCATAACCCGGAATTCACCATGCTCGAGTTTTACCAGGCTTACGCCACCTACCGGGACCTGATGGCGCTCCTCGAGGAGTTGTTCTCCGGCCTGGTCCGGGAGGTAGACGGGGGCGACAAGATTGTTTATCAGGGGGTGGAGATCGATTTCACCCCGCCTTTTAAAAAATACACTTTCGCCCAGGCCATCCGGGAACTCGGCCGGGCCGGGGAAGCGGACCTGGCCTCTTCCGACACCATCCGGGCCTTTCTGAAAGAAAAGGGGGTGGAGACGGATCCGAAACTCTCGAAGCCTGAGCTCGAGCTGGAAATCCTGGAAAAGCTGGTGGAGGACAAGTTGATCCAGCCCACCTTTATCTATGATTACCCGGTGGAGGTCTCGCCCCTGGCCCGGAGAAAGCCGGGAAACCCCGATCTGGTCGAGAGGTTCGAGTTTTTCATCGGGGGTTTCGAGATTTCCAACGCCTTTTCCGAACTGAACGATCCCGAGGACCAGCGGGAAAGATTTGTCGCCCAGGCCCGGGCCTCGGGGGGTGAGGTGGACGAGGATTATCTCCAGGCCCTGGAGCACGGGATGCCTCCCACCGCGGGTTGCGGGATCGGGATCGACCGGCTCCTGATGATTCTGACCGATTCGCCCTCCATCCGGGAGGTAATTCTCTTTCCGCTCCTGAAGCCGCTGGACCCCAAAACCAAGCCGGAAGGGGCGGAATAGGTCAGTGAGTTTTTCCGAATACATCGCCGTGCGTTATCTCCGGGGCACCCGGGGCCTGTTCTCCCTCGGGACCCTGATCTCGATCGGGGGGGTGGCCCTGGGGGTGACCACCCTGATCGTGGTCCTCTCGGTGATCACCGGTTTTCACAACGACATTAAGCGCAAAATCCTGGGAACCAACGCCCATCTCATGGTCCTCCGCTCGGGCGGCGGGATGGAGAACTGGGCGGAGGTGCTCCAGAAGGTCAAGGCTTTCCCCGGGGTGGAAGCGGTTACCCCCTTCGTTTATTCCCAGGCGATGGTGACCTCCAAGACCAATGTCATGGGGGTGGCCCTCCGGGGGATCGATCCGAAATCAATCTCGGAGGTGGTGGACCTGGCCCGGAACTTGAAGGAAGGCGGGGTTGGAGACCTGAACCGGAAGCGGGAAGAGCCCCCGGGGATAATCATGGGGCAGGAGCTGACCCGGATCCTGGGTGTGATCCGGGGGGACAAGATCAATCTGATCTCCCCCCTGGGCAGCCTGGGCCCCTTCGGGATGATCCCCCGGATGAAGGAGTTTCAGATCGTGGGTATTTTCGACTCGGGAATGTATGAATACGATTCCAGCCTGATCCTTATTCATATGACGGAGGCCCAGAAGTTTTTTGACATGGGCGCCAAGGTCACCGGGCTCGAAGCCCGGGTCCGGAAGATCGAGGAGGCCGACCGGATCGGGGAAAAGGTTACTCAGACTCTCGGGTACCCGTTTTACACCCGGGACTGGAAAGAAATGAACCGGAACCTTTTCTCCGCCCTCCGCCTGGAGAAGGCGGTGATGTTCGTGATCCTGGTCCTGATTATCCTGGTGGCTTCCTTCAACATTATCGCCAACCTGACTATGCTGGTCACCGAGAAGAGCAAGGAGATCGGGATCCTGAAAGCCATGGGGGCCTCGGCGCGGGGGATCATGCGGATTTTTCTATTCGAGGGATTCATCATCGGTTTTTCCGGGACCATGCTCGGGCTCGGCGGGGGCCTGGGCCTCTGCTGGATCCTGAAGCATTATCAGATTATCAAGCTTCCGGCGGACATTTATTACATCACCACCTTCCCGGTGGAAACCCATTTCGGCGAGGTTTTATTGGTTTGCTGCACGTCTCTGTTCATCAGCCTGGTGGCGACGCTTTATCCCTCGCTCAAGGCGGCGCGGAAAGACCCGGTGGAAGCGATTCGTTATGAATAAGATTGTCGGGGGACAGAATTAATAAATTCTAATGGAACAATTGCAAAACCATCGATATGTCATCCTGAGCGCCAGCGAAGGATCTGACTTTCCGGATTTTTTCTGCGGAAGAGAGATTCTTCGCCCCGCTACTGAAGGGGCTCAGAATGACAAAAAAAAGATATTTACAAAGGCCTCCTGATAAAAATGAATGAGCCGATTTTAACCGCAGAAAATATCTTCCGGAGCTACGGCCTGGGTGCTACCGAGGTCCGGGTCCTGAAGGGGATTACTTTGAGGTTCCCCCCGGGAGCGGCGGTCGCCCTGGTGGGGGCTTCCGGGGTGGGGAAGTCCACTCTCCTGCACATCCTCGGCGCCCTGGAAACCCCGAGCGCGGGCCGGGTGATCTTTCGGGGACAGGACCTGCAGGGAATGTCGGAGGGGGAAAGGGCGAGATTCCGCAACCGGACCATCGGTTTTCTTTTCCAGTTTCACCGGTTGCTCCCGGATTTCACCGCCTGGGAGAACGTGCTGATCCCGGCGCGGATCCGGGGAGGACCTGTCTCGGATTTCGCCCCCCGGGCCGAAGAACTTCTGGTCCGGATCGGGCTCCAGGACCGGTTCGCGCACCGGCCGGCCGAACTTTCGGGCGGGGAACAGCAGCGGGTGGCCCTGGCCCGGGCCCTGATTCTGCAGCCGGAGATTCTGCTCGCGGACGAACCGACCGGAAACCTCGACCAGGAAAACGCCGAGGTGATCATCAAGCTTTTGACCGAGCTCAATCGGGAGGAAGGTGTTCTCCTGGTCCTGGCCACGCATAATGAAGACCTGGCCCGGCGGCTTTCGGCCCGGGTCCGCCTGAAGGACGGCCGGGCTTTTCTCGATCAGGCTCCCCCCGATCCGGCCTACCAGGGCATGGTGCCGGCCCCCTCCGAGGGAAGGGCGTGAATATGCGGGGGCGAAGAAATCAGGACGGCGGCCGGTTCCGGGAGAGGAGGAGAAGAAGTCTCCTGCCGCTGGCGCTCGGGTTGATCCTCGGGCTGGGACTCGCTTCCGGTCCGGCCCGTGCCGGGGAAGGAAAAACGGTCCGGGAAGTCAGGATCGAGGGCACCCACCGGGTGGATCCGGACGCGGTCCGCATGGTTCTCTCCACCCGGGCCGGCTCGGCCCTTTCCCCGGATGTCCTCCGGGAGGAGGTCAAGAGAATTTTCGCTTTAAGTTATTTTGACGAGGTCTGGGTGGATGAGGAAGATACGCCGGAAGGCGTGATCCTGACCTTCCGGTTGAAGGAAAGGCCCTGGATACGGGAAGTGGCTATCGAGGGCAAGAAGAAGATTTCCGAAGAGGATTTGCAGAAGGTTATAACGGTCAAACCGCGCCTGCCCCTCAATATCTGGGCGGTAGAGGAGGATATCAAGAAGATCGAGAAGCGCTACCGGGAGGAGGGCTACTACCACGCCCAGGTGAAATACCGCCTGGTTCCCGTCGGGGAAGGTGAGGTCAAGTTGGTTTACCAGATCCAGGAGCGCCGCAAAGTGGTGATCCGGCGGATTTCCTTCTCGGGCAATTCCGCTTTTTCCCCGGAGGAACTGACCGCGGCGATGGAAAGCCAGGAGGAAGGGTTTCTGTCCTGGATTACCGGCAAGGGATCCTTCAACCGCGAGGCCCTGGACCTGGATCTCGAACGCCTCCGGGCCCATTATCTCGACTTTGGATACATCCAGGCCAAGCTCGCCGGGCCCTTCCTGCTTTTCGGACCGGAGCGGGACTGGGTCGAGATCCATTTCGACGTGGAGGAAGGGGAGCAGTTCTGGGTGGGCCAGGTCGAGGTGCAGGGCGAGCCCCCCTTAAAAAAGGACGAGATCACCCCGTTCCTGAAAACCCGGGAGGGAAAAATCTTTTCCCGCTCGCGCCTGAGCGAGGACATCTACGGGCTGACGGAAAAATACGCGGATATCGGCTATGCCCTGGCCAACGTGGAGCCGCTCTCCCAGGTGGATTTCGAGAAGCGCAGGGTGAACATCACCCTTTCGGTGGACAAGGGGGAACTGGTTTACGTGGACCAGATCCGGATCCAGGGAAACTCCAAGACCCGGGACAAGGTGATCCGCCGGGAAATGCGGCTTCGGGAGGGGCAGCTTTTCTCCGGCACCGATCTCCGGGAAAGCCGGCAGCGGGTCTACGCCCTGGGTTTCTTCGAGGATGTGAATATCAATACCGAGCCGGTCGGCAAGGACCGGATGGCCCTGACCATATCGGTCAAGGAACGCCCGACCGGGGCGGCCAGCGCCGGGATCGGCTACAGCTCGGTGGACAAGCTGGTGGGAACCGCCCAGCTTTCCTTCGGCAACCTGATGGGCCGGGGCCAGCGCCTCCGGTTCACCACTGAGTTCGGGAGCCGGAGGCAGACCTTCGACCTGGGTTTCGAAGACCCTTATTTCCTGGATACCAACTGGAGTCTGGGGACGAACCTGAACAATACCACCGTTGATTATAACGATTACTCGCAAACCGACCGGGGCGGGTCGCTCTCGACCGGGTATCTCATTTCCGATAATACCCGGATCAACCTTTCTTACCGTTACGACGACGTCACCCTCTCCAACCTGAAGGAATCCGTTCCCTGGTTCTTTACCGGGGGAAGCACCTCGAGCCTGACCCTGGGGCTTTCCCGGGATACCCGGGATCATCCCTGGGACCCGACCCGGGGGAATCTGGAATCCGCCTCGATCGAACAGGCGGGCGTGCTCTGGGGCGGGGAGAGCGATTTCTACAAGCTTTCACTCCTGGGCCGGATCCATTTTCCCCTGCTCCTGGGATCCTCCCTGATGCTGAACGGGAGAGTGGCCTACGGGCAGGGATTTTCCGGCAAGGCCCTGCCCTTCGCGGAGCGGTATTTCGCCGGCGGATTGAACAGCGTCCGGGGTTACGATTACCGGACCCTGGGCCCGGAGGTGGAGGTGCCCCGCATCCTTTCCGACCCCGCCTCGTCGACCACCCAGCTGGTCCGGGGGGGGAATAAAATGGTGGTTTTAAACGCCGAACTCCTGATCCCTCTGATCAAAGAAGCGGGGATCAAGGGGCTGTTATTTTTTGACGCCGGAAACGCCTATGACGAGTCCGAAAAATTTTTCAGCCGTCCCCTCCGGATGGGTTACGGCTTCGGGTTCCGCTGGTTTTCCCCGATCGGTCCCCTGCGCTTCGAGTGGGGGTACCCGCTGCAGAAGAAATCGTGGGAGCGGGCCTCGGTATTTGAATTTTCCATCGGCACATTTTTCTAGGATTAAGGCTAGAGAGAGGAGGAACCATGCGTGCAAAAATGATTTGGCTGGGGGCAATGCTGTTGGTTTTGGGTTGGGTTAGCTCCGGGCAGGCCGGGGACAAGCCCAAGATCGCCTACATTGACATTCAGGAGGTGCTCCTGAATTCCCGGGCGGGGTTGGAGGCCAAGGGGACGCTCGCCAAGGAGTCCGAGGCCAGGAAGAAACTCCTGGAGGACAAGGACCGGGACCTGAAAAAACTCAAGGAGGAGCTGGATCGGAAGGGTGCGGCACTCTCCTCCGAAGCGCGCTCCCGGAAAGAAGCAGAGTTTACGAAGAAGCAGGAGGATTTCCGAGAACTGCTTTCCAAGATGGAGAATGAACTGCAGCGGAAGGATTACGAACTGACCCAGACGATCCTTAAGGAGCTGGAAGGGATCATCGAAAATCTGGGCAAGCGGGGCAAGTATGACCTGATCCTGGAAAAGAACGAGGGAACTGTCCTCTACGCCCCCAAGGATTATGATATAACCAGTCAATTGATCAAGCTTTACGATGAGGAAAACCGGACCGAACCCAAAAAATGAACCGGTGCCCGCGGACGGGGGGATGGCCTTGGCGGAGCTGGCCCGCCTGCTCGGGGGTGAGCTTTGCGGTGAGGGCGGGATCCGGGTCTGCCGGGTGAGCCCGCTCCCGGAAGCCGGGCCGGATGCCCTGGGCTTCGCGGTGGACGCCCGGCATTTCCCGGCGGCGAGGGCTTCCGCGGCCGGGGCCCTGCTGGTTCCCAGCAGGCTTCCCGACCTGGACCGCCCGCAGATCGTGGTGAAAAACCCCTACCTGGCGCTGGCCCGGGCCCTCCGGATTTTTTTCCCGGAGCCGGAACTGGTGCCGGGGGTTGCGCCTTCGGCCGTGGTTTCCGATTCCGCCCTCCTGGGGGCGGGGGTGAAAATCCATCCTCTGGTTACGGTCGGAGCGGGGGCGAAAATCGGGGCGAGATCGGAAATCTACCCCAATTGTTACGTGGGCCCGGGGGTGATAATCGGGGAGGAATGCCGGATTTACTCGCGGGTTTCCCTGCGGGAGGGAACCCGGATCGGGAACCGGGTCATTATTCAGGATGGGGCGGTCATCGGGAGCGACGGCTTCGGTTACGCCCGGGACGGGGAGGAATATCATAAGATCCCCCAGATCGGGATCGTGGAGATCGAGGACGAGGTCGAGATTGGCGCCAATGTCACCGTGGACCGGGCCACTTTGGGCCGGACGATTATCCGGAAGGGGACTAAGATCGATAACCTGGTCCAGGTCGGACACAACGTTGAGATCGGGAAGAACGCGATTATTGTGTCTCAGGTAGCCCTTGGGGGTTCCTGCCGGATCGGGGACCAGGCGGTCCTGGCCGGGCAGGTGGCGGTGGCCGATCACGTGGAAATAGGAGCGGGAGCCCAGGTGGGGGGACAATCCGGGGTCCTGCGGGATGTCCCTCCGGGGGCCAAGGTTTCCGGCACCTACGCGATGCCTCTTTCCGACTGGCTCCGGGTCCAGGCCGTCCTGCCGAAGCTTCCCGAGATGAGGAATGAACTGCGGGAGATCCGGGAGAGGCTGTCTCGGGGAGAAAAAGAAGGCAGGGTTCGTTCCCCGAGCGGACCGAAAAAAGGTGGTAGGGTCTGTTCCCCGAACAGACCGAAAAAGATCAGAAGTAAAAAGAAAACCAGAGGAAGAGGCAAGCCTTGATTCATCCGCTGGCGATAGTCGGCCGCGAGGTTGAACTAGCCGGGGCGGTGGAAATCGGCCCGTACTCGTTGATCATCGGCAAGGTCAGGATCGGGGAAGGCACCGTGATCCATTCCCAGGTCCGGATCGAAGGCGAGACCGAGATCGGGAAGAACAACCAGATTTACACCGGAGCCGTCCTGGGTTCCACGCCCCAGCACAGCAAGTACCAGGGTGAAAAAACCGTACTCCGAATCGGGGACGGAAATATCATCCGGGAATATGTAACCATCCACCGGGGGACCGGCCTGGGGGGCGGGATAACCTCGGTCGGAGATGGGAATTTTTTAATGGCTTATTGCCATCTCGGTCACGACTGCCGGGTGGGAAGCCGGGTGATCATGGCGAACTCCAGCCAGATTTCCGGGCACGTGCTGATTGAAGATGAGGCGGTATTTTCCGGGCTGATCGGGGTGCACCAGTTCGTCCGGATCGGCCAGCTCGCGATGATCGGGGGAGGCTCGATGGTGGTAATGGACATCCCGCCCTTCGCGATCGCAAACGGGGACCGCGCCCGCCTTTACGGGATCAACCGGATCGGTCTGAAGCGAAAGGGACTTTCCGGGGAGACCATCCGGGCCATCCAGAAGGCTTACGAAATCCTTTTCCGTTCCGGTCTCCGCCGGGAAGAGGCCGTCCAGAAGGTGGAAAAAGAGATCTCCCCTTCCCAGCCCGGGGGGAAAGAAGTCCGGCACATACTTGAATTCATCCGCGGTTCAGAACGCGGGATCACCCGCTTCCGGACCTCCCGGAAAGAAACGAATTCTTCAGAAGATTCAGATTCAGAATAATCCAACCCTGCCGGTAGTCGCTCGATTTATCGAGCTTTATAACAGAAACGGGACGACTCCTTGATCCTTCGACGCCGCTTAAACCCCGCCCTTGACAGCGGGGTTCATCCTGGAGGGAAAGAGGAGACGCTCAGTATCAACCCTGAGCATACCCCGGGGTTTAGACCGGGGAAGTCGAAGGGTTGATTTGACCCAACTGATTGCGATTGTTAATCGGAAATTGGTAAAATATTATCAAGAGATAAAAATGGCATGGGGAGACTTTGGATAAACGCAGGCAGAATGAATTAAAGTTTGGAAATTGGGAACAACTGTCAAATGGAGGAAGGCGATATTGGTATGAAGTGTTTGGACGGCACGGTTGGAAAGCGCGATATATAAAGGAAGTGGACACCGAGGAAAATGCGGTAAGTTTCGGTCAGCAAATATTTGATGAAAATGGACGATTGACCGAGATACATGAAAAATATCCAGAGGATAAAGGTCATAAAAAAGTGGAGGGAGCATGAAAATCAATAAAAAAACCATAGCCGATAAATTAGCGGCTTACTTACATCAAAAAATATCGTTATCCGAACTGGTTAGCTGGGCCGAATCGGCAATGATGGAAGAAGATTTCGACGAACAGCAGATCAATTCATTACGGGAGGTCGTGGCTCGCCTAGGGTTGGCGGATGTGCG
>JAPLJL010000261.1 GCA_026388615.1 Pseudomonadota bacterium
ATGAATACCTGCGAATCACGGCGGAAAGCGGGCTGGCCGGGGTTATGATTCTTTTCGCCGCCCTGGTTTTGCTCCTCCTCCCCCTGATCCGCGCACTTCGATCCCGGGAAACCCCGGAAGAAAATTCCCGGCTGCTTTTCGCCCTGCTCTTTGCCCTCGGAGCCCTGCTTCTGGACGCCGGTTTCGACCATCCCCTGACCAAGACCGCGCCGCTCCTGCTCCTGGCCCTCCTGGCCGCCGGCCTGGCCCGGCTCTCCGCCGAACCCGAGCGGACCCGGACCTTCCGGGTTTCTTCCCCCTTCCGGGGGAAGAGCCTGATTCTTCTGGTCTTGCTGGCCTCCGGGGCCGTTCTGTTTCTTCTTTCCGGCTGGATCGTTTCCGACTATTACCGGGCCGGGGCCCGGAAGGTGGCCGGGCATTCCTACACCGAAGCGGTGGTTAAAATCGAGAAGTCCCTGAGAATCAACCGGACCAGTTACCTTTCGCATTTCCTCCACGGGAACTATCTTTCCAGCCTCGGGAAGGCCGGTCACGACCCCCAGCTGCTGGCAAAAAGCCTGCCGGCCTACCGGCAAGCGGTTAAGCTTTACCCCACTTTTTATCCTGCCCTCCTGAACCAGGGGCAGGTCCTGCTCTGGCTCGAACTGCCTCTCGAGGCCAGAAAAGCCCTGGAAGAGGCCCTGGCGCTTCAGCCCTACCAGCCCGAGGCCAACTTCCTCCTCTCCACCATTCTCCTGGGCCTCGGAGAAACCGGGGAAGCCCGCCGGCGCTTCCAGCTCGCCCTCGCTTTCCGGCCCCGGCTCCGGGAAGAATTTCAGGACGATCCTAAGTTCAAGCCTTTATTCTCCGACCCCTCCGTTATAGAATCAGGAGCGGGCCCTGAATAAGGTTCAAAGTTTAAAGTTAAAAGTTTAAAGTTAAAGAATCAAAGATTAAAAACGTAAAATCCCAAAGATGACTAATGGAATCTGACTTGGTTTATACATATTTCTGAGTTTTTTATCCTCTGAACCTTGAACTTTGAACTTTAAACTTTAAACCTTAAACTTTAAATTTTGAGCTCAATAGCCTGAGACTTTATTTATGAAATTTGCCGAAGGCCGAGTCCGCCAGTCCTTTCTGATCGTGCTGGACGCCTGCTTTCTTTCCCTCTCCTGGATCGCCTCCTATTGGATCCGTTTCTGGATCACCCCCCTGCTCGGTTATCCGGTCAATCACTTTCACCCCTACCTCTTCGGGCTCCCCCTGATCATTGCCTCCTGGCTCCTGATCGGGGCCGGGCTGGGGCTTTACCGCCGTCCCCGGGCATCGAGCAGATCCGCTCCCTCCTGAAGCTCACCCTCCTCGGGCTCCTGGTCACCATGTCGATCTCCTTCATCTTCCGGGAGATGGAATTCGCCCGCTCGGTGGTGCTGGTTTCCTCGCTTTCCAACCTAGTTTTCCTGGGGCTTTCCCGGGCCATCTTCCGCCGGATCGAGAAAAAGCTGAAAACCGACGGTGGGAACGGGGTCAAGGTCCTGATCGTGGGCGCCGGCTACGCCGGGGCCCGGATCCTGCAGAAACTGCAGGATCACCCCACCACCACCTACCGCGTGGTCGGATTCCTCGATGACAATCCCGACAAAAAGGATTTTTCCATCGGCAAGGCCCGGGTGATCGGCCGGCTCGATGACATCAGGAAAGTGATTCAATCCGAACAGCTCGAGGAGGTTTTTGTCGCCATTCCCAACCTCCCCCATGCCCAGATCCTCCGCCTGGTGATGGAATGCGAGGGGCTGGACGTGGATTTTCACATCGTTTCCGATCTCTTCGGGGTCCTGGCCCATGAAACCCGGATCGAGCTCCTGGAAGATTTCCCCATCTTCGACTTGAACAGCGGCCGAACCGACCGCTCCTACCAGGTGGCGAAAAGGGTCTTCGATCTCGCCCTGACCCTGCCCGTTTCCCTGGTTTTCTTTCTGACTTACCCCCTCATCGCCCTGGCCATCCGCCTTGACTCCAAAGGGCCCGTGATCTTCCGGCAGGAAAGGGTCGGGCAGGGGGGCCGGGGCTTCATCCTTTATAAATACCGGACCATGTCGGTCGACACCTCGGCCTACGCCGAGGCTCCCCGCCAGGAGGGCGACTCCCGGGTCACCCGGGTCGGCCGTTTCCTCCGGAAAACAAGTATCGACGAGATTCCCAACCTGCTCAATGTCCTTAAGGGGGACATGAGCCTGGTGGGCCCCCGCCCAGAGATGCCTTTTATCGTGGAGAAATACCAGGAATGGCAGCGGAAGCGGCTGGAGGTTATGCCCGGGCTGACCGGGCTCTGGCAGATTTTAGGCCGGAAGGACCTGCCCCTGCACGAAAATCTCGAATACGATTTTTATTACATCAAGAACCGTTCTCTGCTCCTGGATTTTACGATCCTGCTTCGGACCATCCCCGTCCTGCTCTTCACCCGCGGGGCGTATTAGAAAACCGGTTCAAGGTTAAAAGTTCAAGGTTGGAAAACCTGTAGGGGTGGGGTTCATTTATCCCGAGGTATGAGGGATCCCCGCCCGAAGAATCTTTTCTCCGGGAGGGCATCCCGCCTTTGGCGGGACAAGCCCAGGCCCTCCCCTACGAAAATCAGGAACGATTCATGAATCGTTCTCATCGGTAGCCGCAACCTTTAGGTTGCGTTTTTAAAATTTTCTTTCACCCTCCCCTTTATCCCCCCTGGCCGACGCGAGCGTCAGCTCCCTGGGCGAGCCTCGGGCAAGCCGGGCAGGCTCCTCTCGAGGGAGTGGATTTAGAATAATGTTCAGATTTATTTGTAGTTTGCCGATTCATTTATCCCGACACAGGAGGGACTTGT
>JAPLJL010000395.1 GCA_026388615.1 Pseudomonadota bacterium
CGACGGGAAAAGGTTTCAGGGCCGGGTGGAGGTGGTGAAGACGAAGCGCAACCGCCTGCTCCTGATCAATGACATGGACCTGGAGCGCTACCTGGTGGGATTGATCAATCACGAGATTTCCTCCGCCTGGCCGCCCGAAGCGGTCAAGGCCCAGGCGGTGGCGGCCCGCACCTACGCCTATTTCCAGAAGGAAAAGAAACTGAAGGAACTTTACGATCTCGAGTCCTCGGTCCTGGACCAGGTCTACGGGGGGATCGGCCTCGAGGACGAACGGGCGGCGTCGGCGGTCCGGGCCACCGCGGGGGAAGTTTTGACCTATCAGGGGAAGATCATCAAAGCGGTATTCCATTCCTGCTGCGGGGGGCGGACCGAGAACTCCGAAGCGGTCTGGGGGGAGATGATGCCCTACCTCCGGTCGGTGCCGGACCCCTACTGCACCGAATCGCCCCGTTACTACTGGAGGTACGAGATTTCCATCGCCGATATGTCCCGGCGCCTGGGCCTGGGAACCATTACCAAAATCACGCTCCGGGGCCGGACGGCGAGCGGTCGGGTCCGGGATCTCGAGTTCGGCTTCGATTCGGGCCAGAAGCGGAATTACAGCGGCGAGGAGCTCCGCAAGCTTCTGGGTTACGACAATTTGAAGAGCACCAATTTCCGGGTGGAATCCACCGTGGATGAAATCAAGTTTTCCGGGAGCGGTTCGGGCCACGGGGTGGGGATGTGCCAGTGGGGCGTCAAAGGGATGGCCGACAAGGGCTTCAACTACCGCCAGATCTTGCAGCATTTCTACCAGGGGGTTCAGATCGAGCGGAAGTACTAAACAATTAATTCCGAAGAATACAATTGGAATAGTTATCTAATCCTCTTATAAATTTTAGAGGTAATGATTTCGGATCATTTTTTACGGTTGAACAAAAACTATTTCTTTATATAATTAGAATACTTAAATAAAAGGGTCCGGGACGAAAGTTCCCGGAGGTTTCATTGAGTGGCCGGGCCGCCATTCCGATTCAAAGGAATGGCGGCTTTTTTTTTACCGGCGGCGGAAAACACTAAGGAAGCATTAAGAATAGACACGTCATGAGTTCCATACGAAAACAGCTGAAGAATTACTTCCTGGCCGGGATCCTGGTTACTGTCCCCCTGGTGATTACCATCTGGGTGATCACCCTTTTCATCAACTGGACCGACAATTTCCTGGATTTCCTCCCCCCCCGCTTCCACCCGCATACCTACATCCCCATCCCCGGCTGGGGGGTCATCATCGCCGTGCTCATCATCCTGACCGCCGGAATGGTTACCACCAATTACCTGGGACGCGGGATCTTGAACATTTTGAATGCTCAAGTCGGACGGATTCCTCTGGTCCGAAGCATTTACGGCTCTGTCCGCCAGCTCCTGGAATCGCTTTTCGGGCAAACCGGTAAGAACTTCCAGCGGGTGGTGCTAATCGAGTTTCCCCGCCCGGGGATATATGCCATTGCCTTTATCACCGGTAAAGCCAGGACCGAGACCATAACCAAAACCGGGGAAAAACTGATCAATCTTTTCTTACCTGCCGCTCCAAACCCGACCTCGGGATTCTTCATCATGCTTCCGGAGAACGAAATTACGGAACTGGATATCTCGGTTGAAGATGCTTTTAAAATGATCATTTCAGGGGGAATCCTCTCCGAGGATAAATTACATTGAAATCCAACAAATCCATTATTTTTATTTTGGCCGTATTTTACCTGTTGATGTTAACCAGGTTCGCCTCGGCAGAAGAAATAAGAAACATTAAAAGCTCTTTCTTCGTTTCCGGAACCGTTAGTGATTCCCATCGGGAACCAGTTCGAGAAGCCCGAATCCGCGTTTTGGTTAATGGGGTTTCGCACAAGATTATTTCCGGCCGGGAGGAGATCAATTCAGTTGAAACCTCCTCCCACGGAGGCTATCAGATTGAATTCCAGCTCCCACCTGACACTGCGGAGACCGCCCGGATCCAGATCGAAGTAACCAAGAACAGCTACCGCCCGGCTGAGCTTGAATTCGGGAAAAAGGATTTCGCTCCCCAGAACCAAAACTTCTTTACAGTCGGTAACGTTGAGTTGTCTCGGAGCTTGGGTCCCGCTTTTTATATCGCCACGATTGTTTTCCTGCTTACTTATCTGTTGATCTCTTTCGACATCCTGCACCGGACCGTTGCCTCTATGTTGGGAGCTGCCACCATGCTTATAACCACCTACACCCTGGGAACCTTAAATCCCGATTACCAGATTATCTCGTTTGAACGGGCCATCGGCGCGGTGGATATGAACGTTATCTTTCTGCTCTTGAGCATGATGATTATCGTGGGGATTCTGAAGCACACCGGGGTTTTCCAATGGTGCGCCTATATGTCCTTCCGGATCTCACGGGGCAGGCTTTTTATTCTCTCCTTAATCTCAATGGTTTTCGTGGCCGTGACCTCGGCTTTTCTGGACAATGTGACCACCATGCTGCTCTATACCCCCGTGACGATCGAGGTCGCCCTGGCGATGAAAATCTCGCCGCTGGTTCTCCTGATTCCCGAGGTGATGGCCTCCAATATCGGGGGTGCCGCTACCCTGATCGGCGATCCTCCGAACATCATGATTGGATCCTACGCTGGCCTGACTTTTATGCAATTTGTTAAGAACCTCGCCCCGGTATGTCTGATCTGCCTGGCCGCGCTTGTTTTTTACGACCGGTATTTCCATCGAAAACAGTATGCCCAGACGCAAATAAAAAATGTTGATGAATTTATCCAGACCTTAAAAAAGAATTGGCGGATCAAGGACCCGGTCCTGCTCCGATACGGCCTTCTAATCATAGGGATGGTAATTGCCTTCTTCGCCAGCCATGGATTTTGGAAAATGGAGGTTTGTATTCCCGCCCTTTTTGGTGCGGGAGCCCTTTTCACCTACGGAGTTATCACGAAAAAAGTGAATATTTTTGAACTTCTCGATAAGGATATCGAGTGGTCCACGCTTCTCTTTTTTATCTTCCTCTTTATCGTAGTCGGGGCCGTGGAGGAAACCGGGCTTTTATCCCTGATCGCTGATTATGTTTTGAAACTTTCTCAGGGCAACCTTACGGTAGCTGTCTGCCTGGTCCTTTGGGTCTCCGCAATTATGAGCGCCTTCGTGGATAATATCCCCTTTACTGCCACCATGCTGCCCATTACGGCTTATCTCACCAATGTGATCCCCGGCGCGGAAACCGGCGTGCTTTGGTGGTCTCTGGCCCTGGGGGCCTGCCTGGGCGGGAACGGAACCTTGATCGGGGCCAGCGCCAACGTGGTCACCATGGGCATTGCGGAATCGGCCGGCCACCCCATTCGTTTCTTGGATTTTATGAAATATGGCTTTGTTTTTATGCTGATCAGCGTGGTGATCTGCAATCTGTGGTTATTAATTTAAGGCATTTAAAAGAAAGGGCCGGGGGTGACCCCGGCCCAAGTACTGGTCTTATGCGAATTAAACAGAAGGATTCAGCCTCTCCTTTTTTCCCTCAAATATCAGGACTTGAACGGATTGCGGAAGATCGCCGACTTCCCGAGTTCCTGCTCGATCTCGAGCAGGCGGTTGTACTTGCAGATCCGCTCGCTCCGGCAGGCCGAGCCGGTCTTGATCTGGCCCCCGCCCATGGCCACGGAGAAATCAGCCATGAAGGAGTCCTCGGTTTCCCCCGAGCGGTGGGAGATGACGTAGTTCCAGCCGGCCCGGCGGCACATGTTGATGGCCGCGACGGTCTCGGTGATGGTGCCGATCTGGTTCAGCTTGATCAGGACGGCGTTGGCGCTTCCCTCCTTGATCCCCCGAGCGATGTAGCTGGTATTGGTCACGAAGAGGTCGTCACCGACGATCTGGACGGTGTCACCGATCTTCTCGGTCAGGGACTTGAACCCGCTCCAGTCGTTCTCGGCCAGGCCGTCTTCGATGGAAACGAGGGGATACTTTTTGACCCAGGCCTGGTAGAGCTTGATCATCTCGGCGCTGGATTTCTTGCCCTGGCCGGATTTTGAGAGCTGGTAGGCGCCTTTCTCGAAGAACGAGCTGGCGGCCGGGTCGAGGGCGATCGCCACGTCCTTCCCGGGGGCATAGCCGGCGGCCTTGATGGCCTCCACGATGACCTCGCAGGCCTCGTCGTTGCTCTTCAGATCGGGGGCGAAGCCGCCTTCGTCGCCCACACCGACGGCGTAGCCTTTTTTCTTCAGGATGCTTTTCAGGGCGTGGAACGTCTCCGCCCCGGCGCGCAGGGCCTCGGCGAAGGTGGGCGCTCCGACCGGCATGGCCATGAACTCCTGGAGATCCACGCTGTTCTCCGCGTGCTTGCCGCCGTTCAGGATGTTCATCATTGGCACGGGCAGGAGCCCCTCCCCGGGGTTGCCGAGGTAGGCATAGAGCGGGAGCCCGGCGGCTTCGGCGGCGGCCCGGGCCACGGCCATCGAGACCCCGAGGGTGGCGTTGGCGCCGAGCTTGGACTTCGCGGGCGTCCCGTCGAGCTTGATCATCAGCTGGTCAATCTCGGCCTGGCAGGATGGGTCCATGCCGATCAGCTTGGGGGCGATCTTCTGGTTGACGTTGGCCACGGCCTTCAGGACTCCCTTGCCGCCGTAGCGGTTTTTATCCCCGTCCCGGAGCTCCAAGGCCTCGTTTTCCCCGGTCGAAGCCCCCGAGGGCACGGAAGCGGAGACCATGATCCCGTTATCCAGCCCGACGAAGACCCGGACGGTGGGGTTACCGCGGGAATCGAGGATTTCCATGGCGCGAACCGAAGCGATCTTGGCTTTCATTTTTTTCTCCTTTCTTCGAAAAGATAATTTTCTTATACAACCGGGACCGCGTCCCGGGCAAGTTCCAATTTAAAACAGCTGTTATTATACTCGCTCTAGGAAAAAATTAAGCATGCGCTTCAATATGAAAAAAGGTTGTTCCGCCGCGGTTCGGACGTGGGGTTTACCTTGGCTGATCTGACCGAATTCAATTACGAGCTTCCCCGCGAACTCATCGCCCAGGAGGCTCTGCCCCGGGGCAGGGAGTTCGCCCGCCTGCTGGTCCTGGACCGCCGGAAAAAGGACTTTCAGGAGCGGAAATTTTCCGAGATCGCGGATTTCTTCCGGGCGGGGGACGTGCTGGTCCTGAACGATACCCGGGTCCGGCCGGCCCGGGCCATCGGGGTGAAACCCGGGGGCGGGGAGGTGGAGATTCTTTTCCTCGGCCCCGTCGGCGGACGGACCGGGGATCGGGAGGAGTGGAAGGCGCTGATCCATCCCGCCCGGAGGCTCAAGGCCGGCGCCGTTCTCGATCTCGGCGATGACCGGCGGGCCAGACTGATCAGCAAGGAAGGGGCGGAATGGAGGCTGGAAGTGGACGGTCCCTCACTCGGTTGCCGCCCCGACCGCGGGCCTGCACTTCACCCCGGGGCTCCTGGATGAAATCAGGGCCCGCAGGGCGGGGGTTTTCTTCATAACCCTGCACCTCACCCACCATGAGTTCACCCGTTCTCCGGTTTCCCTGGCCGGGGGACCTCCGCCGGAAGAATACGAGATCGGCGCGGAAACGGCCGAAGGGATTGCCGCCTGCCGCCGGGATGGGGGCAGGATTTTCGCGGTCGGGACCACCACGGTCAGGACCCTGGAAGCCAATTTCCAGGAGCACGGACGGATCAAGCCCGGCCGGGGCCGGGCCGCGATTTTCATTCAGCCCGGCCATGAATTCCGGGCCGTGGACGTCCTGGTCAGCAATTTTCATCTGCCCGGCACCAGCATGCTGGCCCTCACCTCCGGGTTCGGGGGAAAGGACCTGGTGCTTTCGGCTTATCAGCACGCGATCCGGGAAAAATTCCGCTTCCTTTCGCTGGGGGACGCGATGATAATCATCTAGTTGGGAGATGGAAGATAGATAAAAGCCGTAAGGCGTAAGGGGTTAGGGGTTAGGCGTAAAAAACTGATAACAAGAAAGGAACAGCAAAATTATCCCCTCCCTTGAGGGGAGCCTGCCCGAGCCGGGCAAAACCGGCCAGGGGGGACGAAGGGGAGGGTGATAGTACAATTCTTGGGTTTTCAGAAGCCCGGCTTCCGGCCCGTAGGGGCCTACAGCCCGGAGGGGGGGTTGGTCCTCGCGACACAAACTCTTTTTCCCGAGATACCGATTAACTTGATGACTGCTAATAATTGACACTAAAGAAGGCGAGGCCCTGTGGGACCGCCGCCCGGGATTACGTGATCGCACACATTGTTTGGGGAGCGAGACCAACCCCCCAAAAAAGAAAAAAAGGTAAACAACGATGAAGGAAAAGCTATAAACGGGTGAAAAAACAAATTAGGGATTATGAGTAATCAAACAGCTCCTGCAAATTTTGAAATCCTGGCCCGCGACCCGGAGAGCCGGGCCCGGCGGGGCCGGCTTCTCACCCCGCACGGGGAGGTCAACACCCCGGTTTTCATCCCGGTGGGGACGCAGGGAACGGTCAAGGCTATCTCCGCCGAGGAATTAAAGGGGCTTGCGGCCGAGATCGTCCTGGCCAACACTTATCACCTCTACCTCCGTCCCGGCGAGGCGACCATCGGCCGCTTGGGGGGATTGCACAAGTTCATGAACTGGGACCGGGCCATCATCACCGACTCGGGCGGGTTCCAGGTCTACAGCATGAGCGACATCCGCAAGGTTACCCCCGACGGCATCGAGTTCAGCTCCCACCTGGACGGCTCCCGGCATTTCCTCACGCCGGAGGATATCGTCAGGGTCCAGGAAACCCTGGGCTCGGATATCATCCTGCCCCTGGACGAATGCATCGCCTATCCCGCTTCCGAGGCCGAGACCAGGCGGGCCGCCGATCTCTCGCTGGCCTGGGCCCGGCGCTCCCGGGCCTGCCGGCAGGACCGGGAAAAGGAACCCGGCGCGGGAGCCATGCTTTTCGGCATTGTCCAGGGGGGCATGTATCCGGAAGCGCGGAAAGAGAACGCCCGGGGACTGGTTGAAATCGGGTTCCCCGGATATTCCATCGGCGGGGTGAGCGTGGGGGAGAGCCGGGAATTGATGCTCGAGATGGTGGAAATAACGGCGGCCGAGCTTCCCGGGGACAAGCCCCGCCATCTCCTGGGGGTGGGGAAACCGGAGGATATCCTGGGCGCCTGCGCCCTGGGGGTGGACCTCTTCGATTGCGTGATTCCGACCCGCAACGCGCGCAACGGATCTCTCTTTACTTCCAGGGGCGTTGTTGTTATAAGAAACGCAATATACGCGGAGGATCGCGGACCCCTTGATCCCGAATGCGGCTGCCCGGTCTGCGCGGGCGGCTATTCCCGGGCTTACCTGCGGCATCTGATCAACGCGGGAGAAATCCTGGGAGCCCGCCTGGCGACCCTGCACAATCTTTATTTTTATCTCGGTTTGCTCGGCGGGATCCGGGAGGCAATCGGGCAGGGGCGGTTCCCGGAGTTTCGCCGAAATTTTTTATCTAAATATCAGGGTGGTGAAAAATGAAAAAATCCCTTAAACTGAACCGAGTTTATCAGGAGGAATCAGAAATTATGAAAATATGCCAAAAGATCGGAACCCGGTTGATCACCGGCGGAATAATGGTTCTCAGCTGTCCCGCCTTCCTGCTGGCCATGGGTGCGCCCGCTTCAGGCGGGCAGGCCAAGGCGGGGGCCGACTGGGGCGGACTGGTCATGCTCGCCGCGATTTTCGCGATTTTTTACTTCCTCCTGATCCGGCCCCAGCAGAAGCGGACCAAGGAGCACCAGGAACTTTTAAAATCCCTGAAACGCGGGGATGACGTGATCACCACCGGAGGGATTTTCGGCCGGATCGCTGAGATCGACGAGGGAACGGTGATGTTGGAGGTGGCGGAGAAGGTCAAGATCAAAGTGGCGAGGGACCAGATCGCCGCCAACCGGAGCATGGACGTCAAGGCCGGTCCCGGCAAGGATGAGAAAAAAGGCCCGAACCAGGGCAGTTCCGGTTCTTTTCTCGATAAATTAAGAGGGAAGATGGGGAGTTAATCCCAAATTAGGAATCCGAATTTCTAAAAAATATTTTGCGAGCTCCTCACCTCAGCCGGCCCCGTTGAAAGCGGGAAAGGGACAGGGTGGAGCATAGATTTTTAACAGAAATAAATAAGGGTAATTTCCAAAGAGGGAGCGGGAAATGTTCAAATCCTTTAATTTTCGGGCAGCTTTAGTCGGGGTGGCTTTCCTGGCTAGCGTGATTTTCCTCATGCCGACCCTGGCAAGCCTCGGCCATGGAATGCCCAAGCTTCCGGCCTGGTGGAAAGGGGCCCTGCCGGAAGACCCGATCCACCTGGGCCTCGATCTCAAGGGCGGGATTCACCTGGTTCTCGGGGTGGAAACCGAGAAGGCCATCGAAAGCACCCTGGATGGGATCAGCGCCGACATCCGGCAAATGCTCAAGAAAAAAGAAATCAATTACCTGGAGATCGAGCGCCAGGGACTGAAGGTGGTGATCCTGTTCCCGGATCAGGCCGCGGCGAATAAGACCCAGAAGGACATCCTTGATAAAAGTTACCCCCGCCTGGCCCTGACCCCCGTGGTCAAGGAAGGGGGCGAAGTGGAAATACAACTGGCCCTCTCCGACAAGGAAATGGCCGACATCAGGGATTACTCGGTGCGACAGGGGGTGGAAACCATCCGGAACCGGATCGACCAGTTCGGGGTGTCGGAGCCGGTGATTCAGAGACAGGGAGATGACCGGATCCTGATCCAGCTCCCCGGCGTCACCGACCCCAGGCGGGCCAAGGAGCTGATCGGCCGGACCGCCCGCCTGGAATTCAAAATGGTGGATGAGAATTCTTTAACCTCGGAAAAACTCTGGGCCCTGGTCGGACAGGCCGAGGCGGAAAAACCCGGGATTTCGGACGATCCCGAGGCCCTGAACAAATGGATGACCGGAAAGATCCCGGCGGAACGGATGGTGCTGTTCCAGAAAGTCCGGGATGCCGAAACCGGGAGAACCCGGAGCGAGCCGTTCCTGCTGCAGTCCGCCACCGTGCTTTCCGGAGATGCCCTGCGCGACGCCGGGGTCAGGCTGGACCGGCAGTTCGGGACGCCCTACGTGTCGATCTCGCTGAACGAGATGGGGGCGCGGGTTTTTGACCAGGTGACCGGGGAAAACGTCAAGCGGAGGCTCGCGATCATCCTCGATAATAACGTTCATTCCGCCCCGGTGATCCAGGAGCGGATCGGCGGGGGCCAGGCCTCCATCACCGGCCATTTCACCATGGAGGAGGCTACCGACCTGGCGATCGTACTCCGGGCCGGGGCCCTGCCCGCGCCGGTAAAGATCGAGGAAGAACGGATGGTCGGACCTTCCCTGGGAAAGGATTCCATTCGAAAAGGATGTTTTTCATGGTTGCACTTCTGGCCGGATTCAAGGCCACGCTGACCTTCCCCGGCATCGCGGGGATTATCCTGACCGTGGGAATGGCGGTGGACGCCAATGTTCTTATTTATGAAAGGATGCGGGAAGAGATCCGGCTGGGAAAAACCGCCCGGGCGGTGGTCGAGGCCGGCTTTGAAAAGGCGAACCTGACCATCATCGACGCCAACCTGACTACCTTGGTGGCCGGGTTGGTGCTTTTCCAGTTTGGAACGGGTCCGGTCCGGGGCTTCGCCGTAACTTTGAGTATCGGAATCTTCACCACCCTCTTTACCGCGCTGATTATCAGCCGGCTGATTTTTGAATATTTCTACACTCGCGGCGTGGCCAAGAAACTTTACGTTTAAGGAGGAAGACGCGGATGCTTGAGCTTATCAAACCGGGAACAAAATATGACTTTATCGGATGGCGGAAAAAAGCCTACGTTATTTCCGGGGTGGCCGTGGGCGCAAGTATCCTGGCGATCCTTATTATGGGCGGGCCTCCCCAGGGGGTAGATTTTCGAGGAGGGACCGAGATTCAGATCGGGTTTGCCCAACCGGTTCCGATCGAAAAGCTGCGGGCCAACCTGGATAAAACCGGGATTTCGGGAGTCTCCGTGCAGAGATTCGGTGAAAAAAACAAGGAAGAATATTTAATCAGTTTTGCCGCCGTCGGCCAGGAAGCCTCCGCCAAGGTTCAAGATAGTTTACGGAGCGAATTTGGCGAGAAGAATTTTGAATTAAAGCGGGAAGAGGCGGTTGGACCTCGAGTCGGGAAGGAACTGCGCACGAAAGGGTTGCTGGCCACGATTATTGCCTTGCTGGGCATTTTGATCTATGTGGCCTGGAGATTCGAGTTCCGCTACGGGGCGGGAGCGGTAATCGCCTTGCTCCATGATTTGATTATTGCTTACGGGTTCATGACCATTTTCCGGTATGAACTATCGCTGACTTCATTGGCTTCGCTCCTGACCCTGGCGGGCTATTCGGTCAACGACACGATCGTCATCTTCGACCGGATGCGGGAGAACCTCCGGAAGCAGAGCCGTCTGCGTTTCGAGGAAATCATCAATCTCAGTATCAACGAGACCCTCTCCCGATCCATCATCACCAACGGGGCCACGTACCTTACGATTCTAGCGATTTTCTTTTTCGGCGGACCGGTGCTCAAGGATTTCTCTTTCGTGCTTCTGGTCGGGGGTATTGTCGGGACCTACTCCACGGTTTATATCGCTTCGCCGGTTCTCCTGCTCTGGAAACAGAAATTCGGGAAGAAGAAGAAATAGGCTGGCCCCCGCTCCTGCTTTTCTCCCCCCAGGGGTGAAAACCCTGAATCCCCGCAGGGAAACAAATCAATTCACTTAAGCACGCATGAGGTTTAACCGTTCCCGCCTTTCCGCCCGCTGGGAAATTATCCCGGCCGATCCCGCCGCCCGGGACAAGCTGGCGCGCGAGCTGGAGATTTCCCCGGTCCTGGCCCAGCTTCTGGTCAACCGCGGGATCCGGGAATCGGAATCCGCGTTCCGGTTCCTCAAGCCTTCGCTCTCCGACCTGCGCCAGCCGCTCACCCCTGAACCATTGCCGGACATGGACCGGGCGGTGGAGAGGGTGATCCGCGCCATCGCCGGCCGGGAAAAGATCACCATCTTCGGCGATTACGATGCCGACGGGATATCCGCGACGGCCATTCTTTACCTTTTCCTTTCCCGGCTCGGGGTTACGGTGGACTGGGAACTGCCCAACCGGATCAAAGAGGGCTACGGCTTGAACCCGGAAGTGGTCCGGAAAATCAAGGCCCGGGGCTCCGACCTGATCATCACGGTCGACTGCGGGACGGCCAATATCGAAGAGATTGCCCTGGCCCGGGAACTGGGCCTTCCGGTGATCGTGCTCGACCACCACGAAGTGGGCGGGGAACTGCCCCCCGCGCTGGCGGTGGTGAACCCCAAACGCAAGGATTCCCGCTTTCCGTTCGGGGATCTGGCCGGGGTGGGCGTGGCCTACTATTTCCTGATCGCCCTGCGCCAGAAACTGCGGGAAGCGGGGATGCTCACCCCCGAAGGTAATAATCTCAGGGAATACCTGGACCTGGTGGCCCTGGGGACCATTGCCGACATGATGCCTCTCCGGGAGGAAAACCGGATCCTCGTGGCTTTCGGGCTTCGGGAACTGGCCCAGTCCCAGCGTCCCGGGATCCAGGCCCTGCGGAAAGTGGCGAGAACCTTCGGAAAGAAACCCGTCTCGGCCGAAGAGGTCGGATTTTATTTAGCGCCGAGGATCAACGCCGGGGGGAGACTGGGTGACAGCCGGATCGGGATGAAACTGCTCCTGGCCGAGGACCCGGGAGAGGCCCGGATGGCGGCCGAAGAGCTGGACCGCTACAACCGGAGCCGGCAGCGGGAAGAGGAGAAGATCCTGCAGGGGGCCAGGAAGAAGATCGCGGAGCTGTTCCCCGTGTCCGCGGAACGGCCGGCCGGCCTGGTCCTGGCCGATCCCGAGTGGCATCCCGGGGTGGTGGGCATCGTGGCTTCCAAGCTGATGGAAGAGTTTACCCGGCCGGTCTGCCTGATCGCGGTCGCGGAGGGACTGGGCCGGGGGTCCGGACGTTCCCTTCCCGGGATATCCCTGATCAGCATTCTGGGGGAACTCTCTGCCGACCTGGAGGCTTACGGGGGCCATGAACTCGCGGCAGGTTTCAAAATCCTGCCGGAGACGATTTCCCGCTTTGCGCAGGGTTTTGAGAGCGCGGTAGTCCGGATACTGGAAACCGAACCCGGAGCCCTGGAGCCCGCTATTCAGGTCGACCAGGAACTGGATTATCAAGGGATGACGGAACTCCTGGCTTCAGGCTTGGAAAGGCTGGAGCCCTTTGGGATGGGCAATCCCGAGCCCGTTTTCCTCGCGCGGGGCTTACAGGTCCGGGAAATCGGACTGGTTGGCTCCCGGCACTTAAAAATGATTCTGGACTGGGGGAACTCCTCCACCCGGGCCATCGGTTTCGGAATGGCCGGTAAGTACGATTTCAAAACGGGCGATCGACTGGATGTTTTGTTCTGCCTGCGCCCGGATTGGGGCTTTTCCCAAACCAGGAAAACCGGCCCATCGGCCAGTCTGGTGCTTCAGGATATGAGACGGGCCGGAGAACGGATTTGATTTTTTAGGCATGGTTTGATATTCCTATGAAAAAGCCAAGTTTGGCTTTTTGCCTTTAGGAGGTGAAAAGATGGGTAAGGTGAGTGAAAAACTGCGGGAGCGGCTTCCGGATATGGATGCCATCCGGGAAAAATTGAAAACCCGGAAGGACGGGTTGGAGGATAAGACCCGGGACGTGGTTCTGGGGATTCTGGAGCGGTTGAATCTTCCCACCCGGGACGAGGTTTCCGAAATCAGGGAACGGTTGGACCGCCTGAGCAAGGAAGTAAACACTCTCTCCCGACTGGTCAAAAAGGACAAAGAGGGAGAAGGGCAGTCCTGAGCCTGACGACGGGGAATCCGTAATATGGCTATGCTGATTATGGAAGGGTGCATCGGTTGCGGGGCCTGCCTGGAAGAATGCCCGGAAGGGGCGGTTTCCGAAGGGGCGGAAGGCTTTTATATTGACGCGGAGATCTGCAATGAGTGCGAAGGCTTGGAAGTTGCGCAGTGCGTGGAAGCATGTCCGGTTGATTGTATTATAAAGGGAGACTAGATTAGAGGCCTGAAGGTTGGGGTTAATTTAGGGATCGGGTCAAACTAAGGAGTTTTATAAATGGGAAAGATACGGTTAGCGATTTGCGGGGTGGGAAATTGCGCCAGTTCGCTGCTGCAGGGGATTGAGTATTACCGGCAGGGTGGACCGGACCGGAATTTGGGTTTAATGCATCCGGATCTGGGGGGGTATAAGCCTTCGGATATCCAGGTGGTGGCGGCGTTTGACATTGATCGGCGGAAGGTGGGGAAGCCGCTGGAGCAGGCGATGTTTGCCCTGCCGAACTGCACGAAGACGATTTGGAAGCGGATGCCGAAGACCGGGGTGCGGGTGCAGATGGGGGAGGTGCTGGACGGGATTTCGGAGCATATGAGCAATTATCCGGAGGCGCGGGCGTTTCAGGTTTCGAAGGAGAAGCCGGTGGACGTGGTGCGGGAACTGAAGCGGAGCCGGGCGGAAATCCTGATGTGCTATTTGCCGGTGGGATCGGAGGAGGCGGTGCGGTTTTACGCGGGGACGTGTTTGGAGTCGGGGGTGAGTTTGATCAACTGCATGCCGGTGTTTATTGTGTCGGGGGGCAAGTGGGCGCAGCGGTTTGAGGCGAAAGGAATCCCGGTGATCGGGGATGACGTGAAGAGCCAATTGGGGGCGACGATCCTGCACCGGGCGGTGACGGCTTTATGCGTGGAGCGGGGGATCCGGCTGGACCGGACCTACCAGCTGAACGTGGGTGGGAACACGGATTTCCTGAACATGCTGAACCAGCAGCGTCTGGTTTCGAAGAAGATATCGAAGACGGAGGCGGTGACGTCGCAGATTCCGGGAGGGATTGCCCCGGAATGCATTCATGTCGGGCCTTCGGATTACGTGCCTTGGCTGAACGACAACAAGGTGTGTTTTTTGCGGGTTGCGGGTCGGGGCTACGGGGGCATACCGCTGGAGCTGGAGGCGCGGCTGTCGGTGGAGGATTCGCCTAATTCCGGGGGGGTCACGGTGGACGCGATCCGGTGCTGCCAGATCGCGCGGGACCGGGGAATCGGGGGTCCGCTGTATTCGATCTCGGCCTACGCGATGAAGCATCCGCCCAAGCAGATCAATGACCAGGTGGCCCGCCGGATGGTGGAAGAGTTCATCGCGGGCAAACGGGAGCGGTAGGGCCGGGGGTTCCCCCAGCCTTCGCGGTTTAAAATTCAGGGTTTCGCGACCAGAGTCTTAAACAAAAACTCATAAATTTCTAATGACGAATTTCTAATCAATGACTAATTTGAAAATTTC
>JAPLJL010000252.1 GCA_026388615.1 Pseudomonadota bacterium
GTCCATGGCCTGGGGCAGGTAACCTTCCCGGCGATATTCGATCACGGCGGTGGCCCCGTGGCGTTTGGAAAGCTTGGTCCGATCGGCGCCGTGGATCATCGGGAGGTGGGCGAAAAGGGGAGGATTGAGGCCCAGGGCCTGGTAAATCAGGATCTGGCGGGGGGTGTTATTGATGTGATCGTCACCCCTGATCGCGTGGGTTATTGCCATATCCACGTCGTCGATCACGACGGAAAAGTTATAGGTCGGGGTTTGGTCCGCCCGGATGATGATCAGGTCGTCCAATTCGGAGTTGACGAAGGTGATCGGGCCGTGAATCAGGTCGGTAAAAGAAGTAGTCCCGGACTGCGGGGTCCGGAACCGGACGACGAAAGGCAGGTCCGGCCGGTCCTGGCGGTCCCGGCAATGCCCGTCGTAGCGGGTATTTTCTTTTCTTTCCAGGGCGGCCTGGCGCCGGACTTCCAGTTCCTCGGCGGTGCAAAAACAGCGATAAGCCTTCCCTTCGGAGAGCAGGCGCTCGGCCTGTTGATGGTAAAACTCCATTCGCTGGCTTTGGTAAAATGGTCCCTCGTCCCAATTTATTCCCAGCCAGGTCAGGGCTCCCAGGATATCCTGGGTGTATTCGTCGGTGGAGCGGGTCCGGTCGGTATCCTCGATCCTGAGAATGAACTTGCCCCCGTGATGCCGGGAAAAGAGAAAATTGAACAGGGCCGTCCGGGCTCCTCCGAGGTGGAGGGTGCCGGTCGGGCTGGGCGCGAAGCGGGTAATAATTTTTTCCATGTAGGCTTATTTAGTTGTTAATACTGGAATATTTGATCATTTTCATAAAAAGATTACTATATATATTGTTGTAGTGTAATTCAATTGACTATGTAAATCATTCCAGTTTTTTTAGGAGGAACAAATGCCCGCCAAAGGGGATAAGGAAAAGGATCCTAAGCCGATCGCCGAAGAAAGCGATACTTTCCAGAAAAGATTCAAGAACCTTCACCAGGCCGAAGAAAACCTGATCGAAGAGAAGCTGAAGGCCCTGACCGGCGAGATCCAGAAGCTCGCCGCCGGGCTGGCAACGGAAAAAGGTCTGCTGGTCAAGGTCGAGGGGGAACTGGCCGAAAATGTCCGGGCCCTGGCGGTAGAAACCACTAAGCGCAAGGAGAAAGAAAAGAAGCTGGAGGAGGAAACCGCCGCCCGCAAGGGGAAGGAGAAAGAGCTCGAGGAGGAGACCCGCAGGCGGAAGGAGACCGAGAAGAAGCTGGAAGAAGAAACCACCCGCCGCAAGGAGAAAGAGACTTTCGCCCAGGACGAGATCCTGAAACGCAAGGGCAGGGAAAAGGAACTGGAAGAGGAGATCTCCGAGCGCCAGAAAAAAGAGAAGGCCGCGCAGGAGTGGGAAACCAAGAGCCGGGAGAAAGAAGAGCGAATCGCCGAACTGGAGGAATCCTTTGCTTATGAGCGGGGGATCATGACCGGTGATATCAATGAACTCAAGAAAAACCTGGCCCAGGTCGAGAAAGACAAGGCCGAGCTGGACAAGGAAAGCCGGGATTTCCGCCGCAAGGAAGAGGAGTGGGAAAACGAGCGGAAACTTATCAGGGAGGAACTGGAGCGGCAGACTCAGAAGAACCGGGACCTGGGCCAGAGATTCGATCAGCTCCGGGAAAAAACCATCCAGGCTATCGACAAACTGAAGGAATCCCAATCCCAGAAAGAGGAAAGCTGGAACCGCGAAAGGGAAGCGCTGGCCAAGAGATTCGAGGATGGGGAGGTCCGGAACAAATTGCTCCGGGCCGAGATGGCCGAACTTCAGGACCGGATCCGGGAGCAGGAGGAAGAGAAGGAGAACCTCTCCCAGCTGGTGCAGAGGTCGCTGATTTCCAAGCAGGGGCTGGAGGAAGAACTGAAGAAAACAGCGCGTTCCTCGGGGCTGGAGGTCGGGGATGACGAGGCCCTGGTGGAAAAGATCGGTTCCACCCTCGATAAATTGAAAAATCAGGAAGCCCAGACGGCGAAGTTCAAGGAAGAAAACCTGGGTTTGCAGAAGCAGGTTGATGATATCGAGTTTGAGCTTCGGAAATCCTCCGATTACGGGATCTCCCTGATTGCCGAAAAAGAAGCG
This sequence comes from Pseudomonadota bacterium, assembly GCA_026388615.1. GTDB lineage: Bacteria > Desulfobacterota > JAPLJL01 > JAPLJL01 > JAPLJL01 > JAPLJL01. Next base: position 2,117 of record JAPLJL010000252.1, read on the forward strand.
TTGATAGAAGAAATCGGCGTGTTGCAGGAGGGATTCGACCGGAAACAGAAAGACCTTGAACGGGAGCTGGAGGTCGTGATTGTTGAGAGGGAAACCCGGGTCCAGGAGGTAACCCACCTGAAAGAATCCGTGGCGCGCGCGGAAACCGAGTTGGACGAGTTTAAGACCAGATTGGCCGCCGCGGAGGAAGAAAAAAAACTGGTCCAGAAAAAACTGGACGCGGCCTGGGAAACCCAGAAGGACGTCCGCGAGAAGCTGGAAGCCCAACCCAAAGCCGAAGACGCGGAAGAGCTTTTAACCAAGGCCCAGGACCACTTCAAAAAAGGCAAGCAATTTTTCGGGAAGCAGCAATACGCGAAAGCCCTGGCGGCGTTTGAGGAAGCCCTGAAACTCGAACCGACCCGGTCGGAATATTACACCGGCATCGGCCTGGTACATTCCCTGGAATTTTCCAGGCATAAACCGGATATTCCCAAGGCGGAGAGCTGTTTCCTCCAGGCGATCAAGCTCGAACCCAAGAACGCTCGGAATTATTATTACCTGGGCGTGATCTATAAATCCCAGGAACAGAGCGAAAAGGCCAAATCTTATTTCCGCAAGGCCCTGGAATACCAGCCCGATTATCCCGAGGTGCAGGAACAGATCAAGCTGCTGAAGAGTGAAAAGGGATAAGCAGTAAGCTCAAAGGTCAAAGTTCAAAGGTCAAAAGTAAGAATCTAAAAATCAAAGGTCAGAGCTGAAAGCTATAAAGCCTTTATTGCGGTTTCCCGGCTGCCTACTGCTTAGTGCTTACTGCCTACTTGGATTTCAGGCGGGAGTATTTTCGATGGCCTGGAGGGCTTTTCCCACCGATTCCTGAATCACATCCGCCACCCGGGAAAATTCGCTGATTTCTTCCGGGGTGGCCGGGCGGTTGCCGGAGTTAACTTTTCCCCAGGTGATCGTAACAGGCGGCGTCTCCCTCGCCCCGGGATAATTTACCCGCGCAATCCCTGATTTTTTGCAGGTGGGGGAGAGACTCGGTTTGAAAAAGCTTGAGATATTTTTTCAGGTTGATAGCCATGGGATCTTCAATTCTTTACTTTCTAATATTACCACCACTGGTATTTGTCAAGGTTAGATATTATCCATAATTATCAATCCGGTTCCCGAATTCGTTCGCACGGAATGGATTTTAATCATCTAAAACCATGCTTCCAATAAAACACATATTCTATTGTCATATAATATAGCGGGGTTTATGCTTTCCGAAAATAAGCTAAAATAAAAAGATAAGGTAATCTAAATGGGCATTACACAGATATTACTGGCAATCACCCTGGTCGGAAGCAAGTGGGTCTTGTATCTCCTGCTTTTCCTGAGCGTGTTTTCGATCGCGGTCATGATCGATCGTTATCGCTTCTTCCGGAAGGAATTCAAGGGGGTCAATCCGTTCCTGGATGAGCTTTCCGATCATTTGGCCCAGGGCGAAATCGAACCGGCCCGGAGCCTGGCGGAGCGTCATGGGGGGTGCGAGGGCCGGGTGGCCCTGGCCGGCTTCCAGAGCATGTCCCGGGGCCAGGCGGTGCTGGAAGAGAGGCTGGCCGGAGCGAAGGCGGAGGAGAAGATCGGGATGGAGAAGTACCTGCCCTTTCTCGGAACCCTAGGTAATAACGCTCCCTTTATCGGACTGTTCGGCACCGTTCTCGGGATCATCCGGGCTTTTCACGATTTGGCGATCAGCCAGGTCGGGGGGCCGAGCGTGGTGATGCAGGGTATCTCCGAGGCCCTGCTGGCCACGGCGATCGGTTTGTTCGTCGCGATCCCGGCGGTTATCGCTTACAACATTTTTGTCGGCAAGGTCAAACGGGTATCCGGAAACCTGGAGAGAATTTCCCAGGTGATTATCAATTTCGCCGAGGCCGATCTTAAGAAATAAATGACCAATAACCAAGCTCCCCTTCGAATATGCTCAGGGCAAGCAATAACCACATTTCCAAATCTCAAATCCGAACCCTAACATTTTTTGTTTTTTTGAACGTCATTCCCGCGAAAGCGGGAATCCAGGTGCAGTCCCTGCGAAAGCAGGGAACCATTTGAGAGGAATCGGATTCCCCCGGATCAAGTCCCTGGCCGAGCTCGGGCAAGGCCGGGGCAGGCTTGGTCAAGCCCGGAATGACAACAACTGCAATGGATTAAAACAATGAAGGCTAGCGGAGAACCCAACGATCAGGATCAGCCCATCACCGGGATAAACATCACCCCGCTGGTGGATGTCATCCTGGTGCTCCTGATTATTTTCATGGTGACCGCAACCTTTCTCATGTCCCCCTCGCTCAACGTGGACCTGCCCAAGGCTACCACCGGCGAGCCGACCCCGATTTCGAATATCGCGGTGGTGATCGATGCCAAAGGGAATCTTTTCCTGAACGGCAATCCGATCAACGAGGAGAACCTCACCCTTTTTGTCCGGGCCAAGCGGGAGGAGGGCTCCCGGCTCAACGCGATCATCGGGGCGGACAAGATGGTTTACCATGGCCGGGTGATTCACATCGTGGATCTGCTGAAGAAAGAAGGCGTCGTCAAGTTCGCGATCAACGTGGAAGGGGAGTGACGGGGAAAATCCCAACAACCAAGAATGACCAATATCTAATTACCAATGTCTAATCAAATCCCAATTACCAATGACCAATTATTGAAATTAGGAATTATAAATTTGACATTAATAATTGATTAGAAATTAGTAAATTAGACATTAGGAATTACATTTCTTTTCTTCAGAGCAAAAAAATGGCTTTCCGGAACCAGGCCCGGGCCGGCATTAATATCGCCTTTTCACTTTCCCTGGCTTTTCATGGGTTGCTCCTGGCCGTGCTTTTTTACCTGGCTCCCCAAAACATTCACATTCCCCGGCCGATACAATTTGAGCTGGTCCGGACCGCCCCGCCCAAGGCGGAAGAAAAACCGCCGGAAGTCAAAAAGAAAATCGTGGATCTGACCAAGGCCCGGGATCTGAAAAAAATCGAGGAACTCAAAATGCACCGGAGCTCCAAGGTGACCCAGTTGGAGGAGATCAAACCGGTGGTCGGGGTAACCGAGGATTCGCTTTCTCAAAACGGGGATTTCTCCGTCCCCGTCGGCAATACCCTGATGGGGACTCCGGAGAACAAGGTCCAGGAGGTGCACTACGCGCCCCTTTTCCGGGTGGCCGAGCTGCCCCGATTCCGGGAGAATATCCAACCGATCTATCCGGATCTGGCCCGCCGGATGGGGATCACGGGATCGGTGGTCATCGAGGTTTCGATTGACGAGGAGGGAAAGGTCATCGACGCGGTGGTCAAACAGGGCCTGGGATACGGTTGTGACGAATCCGCCCTGGCGTCGGTCCGGAAGGCCCGTTTCTACCCGGCCCGGGCGGACGATGGCCAGCCGGTGGCGGTCAAGGTGCAGATCCCGTTTCATTTTCGATTGGTGGATTGAACGAAATAAATATTAATTATTCATAAAAGACGATTTAAAACCCGAATTGAAAAACAAACGATATGACCCCCTCACCCCGACCCTCTCCCACGCGGGGGAGAGGGGGGAAGTATTTCATTCGGTTTATTCAATAAAAAATCCCCTCCCTTGAGGGGAGCCTGCCCGAGCCGACTGCTCGGGTCGGCCAGGGGGGATTAAGGGGAGGGTGGAAATAATAATTATGAAAATTTTGTCAATTATTGAAATTTACAACCGGAATTGACTGGAAATGTCATTACGAGCGTTAGCGAAGCAATCCCATCAGATACCCCCGATTTTCTTTTTACTGATCGGCCTGTGTTTGTTTTCGAGCCGATCCGCGCGGTCGGAAAACTATCCCAACCCGGAAACCTACCCAGTCTCTGTTACCTCCGGGGTTGCTCCTTTCTACCCGTCCGCCCCGACCCAGGCGATCCAGACGGGGGTGATCAAGGGCCGGATTCTGGAAAAAGGCACCCGGAAGCCGATCGAAG
>JAPLJL010000201.1 GCA_026388615.1 Pseudomonadota bacterium
TCGAGGGGAGAATAGTAAACCCCGAGGTTGACGTGCCGGGGGGTATAGCTCACATGGCTGATAATGTGGGTGTTGGCATTCTGCTCTTCGAGAACTACTAGGCCGAGGTTGGTCAGGTTCATGTCCACGGGAATGGAGAAGAGCATGTCGATCTTGTCCCGGAAGTTGATTCCCGCGGCCAGCCGGTCGTTGATCTGGAAGTGGATCCCGCCCATGAAAGCGATCTTGGTGGTGATATCCCAGTCCACCGTGAAGGTCGGGGGATAGGCCCCGGACTTGCCCTGGAGAATCGGGACATCCAGGGTCATGGTGGAAGATCCGGATCCGCCCGGGATGATGTAGGCTCCGAAGCCGAAGGAAAAGATTTTCAGGGGGCGATAGGCGACCCCGAGGGAAACCTCCTGGCGGCGAGTGCGGATCTGGTCAATGACGAATTCCGGTTCGTTGAGTTCGGGGGAGCGTGCCTTGATGTAGTACCAGTCACCCAGAAAATAAGTACCCAGGCCAAAAGCGGCTTTGCCTCGGAGCTTGCCCTTGAGCGGGAGACATAAGCCGAGGGTGTAACCGTAGAGGGGATCAATATCCTTGATGTTGAAATCTTGGCCATTCTTGGTCAGGCCCGAGGTGGAAAGGCCAACATTATAATAAGAAAATCCGAGCCCGACACTGGCTTTCTCGGCCATGACCATCGCGGCGGGATTGTAGTAAACCCCGGTGAAGTCGGTGGCCAAGGCGGTGTAGGCGTTGCCCATCGCGGAGGCCCGGGAGCCGTAGCCGTAATAGTCTAAAGGGTTGGCAAAAGACTTGGAGGTGAAAGGTGAAAGGTGAAAGGTGAAAAACAACAGCAGCAGGAAAAGAAGAACCTGCCGAGATGAAAAAATTTTAGTCCGGGTAATCAAGTTAAATTTTCCTGAGAACACTTACAAATCGGCCTCATTATATTTTAAAAAATAACAATATCAAGCGAAAAATCACATGTTTATAATCCGGGTCCGGATCTGTTCCGCCTGGGCGATGATGTCCTTGATCACCTCGGCCACCGGCTTGATCGAGCGGATCATGCCGATTCCCTGGCTGCAGGCGATGGTTCCCGCATCGAGGTCTCCGGTATCGTACATTTTCTTGGCCTTGTCTCCGGCGGCCATGGAGACGATGTCCGGAAGGCCGGCCTGCTGGGCTTCCAGTTCTACGACCCTCTTGGCGGCGGCGTTGTACCAGACCCGGTGGGAACTCTCGATGCTCCGCATGATCACGCGGGTGTCGAGTTCCGTGGCCTTCAATAAAGCCTCCTTCAGCTTTTGATGAATCGGGCATTCCTCGGTGAGGAGCATCCGGGTGCCCATGATTACCCCCTCCGCGCCCAGGGCCAGAACCGCCAGGAACCCCCGGCCGTCGACCGCCCCGCCGCCTCCGATCACCGGGACCTTGACCTCCTCCACCACCCGGGGGACGAGGACCAGGGTTCCGGTATCCAGGACGCCGGTGGCTCCGCCGTTTTCGAAACCCACGACGGTGATGGCGTCCACCCCCAGGCTCTCGGCTTTCCTGGCGTAACGGACCCCTACGCATTTGTGGATAACGACGACCCCGGCTTTTTTCAGGCGCTCAATATATTCTTCCGGGGCCTTGTGACCAGAGGTTTCCACGATCCTGACCCCTTCCTCGATGATTACCGTGATGAAATCTTCGTTGGGAATAGCGCGGAGTGAGGGGAAAAGATTCAGGTTGATCGCGAAGGGCTTGGAGGTCAGGCCTTTTATCTTTTTCACAGATTTCCGGAACTCTTCTTTTTCCGAGAACATGGCGGAGGCCATAATACCCAGGGCGCCGGCGTTGGAGATGGCGGCGACAAATTCGGGGGTGGCCAGCCACATCATGGTCCCGCCGATAATCGGATGCTCGATTCCGAGCATCTGGGTGATTTTGGTTTTGAACATTTTTGTCTCCTTTTCCAGGTTGGAATCTCGATCGGATTAATTAAACCGAAAAACGCTTTTAACTTCAAGTTGAGCGTATATGCCAAACCGGTCAAAAAATCAGCAAAATCAAAAAAACAGATTGCTTCGTCGCTCCGCTCCTCGCAATGACAAAAAAGAGCGTCATTGCGGTGAGCTGAAACCCTGAGCTCTGCGAACGGGCCTAGGCGTGGCAATCTAATATGCGATTATTGGAATTAAGCGTGAATTTGCTAGAATTCCCATTCATGTTGTAGCTTGCCGATTCATCGGCATTTTTTAATAAAACCGCCCAATAAATTGGGCAACTACATTAATGAGAGGGATCTGACATATGAGTAATAAAATCCAGAAGGTGGCCATAGTTTTCTTCTCCCCCCAGGAAAACACCCGGATGGTGGCCGAGTGGTTCCGGGATATTTTCCAGGAAAAGGGCATAGACGCCCGCACCCGGGATCTTACCGGGCTGAACCGGAATGGGATATCTGAAGCTGAAATCGGGTTTCTGGAACGGATGGACCTTTTGCTCGTCGGCTCCCCGGTTTATTCCTGGCATATTGCTTCTCCGGTCGAGTGGTTTGCCTCTCGGCTCCCCCGGGTCCATAACAAGCTGGCGGTCCCCTTTGTCACTTACGGGGGGGTAAACAGCGGCGCGGCCCTGGCCGAACTGGCCCGGTCTTTGCAGAAGCACGGATACCTGATCGCCGGGGCGGGGAAATTCCTGGGAAAGCATTCGCTGATGTTTGGAGGAAAAAAACCCCTGGGCCGGAATCATCCGGATGCGGGAGAAAAAGCGTTAACAAAGAAATTGGTGGACAAAATCATTTCGGGATCGTTCGAAGAAGAGGGGGCGGCGGATTCGATTTCCTGGCAAACCCTGAATAACAAGCGCGCGCTGGTCCGGATGCTTTCCCGAACGGTCAACATGAAGTCCCTGGGCCCCATGATGCCTAAGATCAGTATTAACCCTGAAAAATGCACCAAATGCCAGGTGTGCCTGGAGGCTTGCCCGGTCAGGGTGATTTCGATAAACACCGCTCCCAGGATATTGACGGGGTGCATATACTGCTATAACTGTGTCCGGCTCTGCCCGGAGGGGGTATTTGAGGCTTCGATGGCAGGAGTGGGAATAGGGATAAGGGGCATGGCGGTAATGAACCGGGAGAGGCCCCAGTCGCAAATCTGGTAATAAAGTAAAACTTTAAATAACAACTTATAACATATTTAATTCTATATAATATTTATTGTGTTGATTTTTCATGGTGTCATTCTGAGGCGCTTGCCGAAGAATCTAGTTTTAACTTCATGATTCCTTGCGGTTTTCTACGGGGTTACCTTATTTTTGTCATTTCGTACTTGATGCGGCCTGCCCGAGCCGTTGGCTCGTGTCGGCCAGGGAATCCAGTTTTTTTCTGGATTCCTGCTTGAGTTTATCCTGAGCGAAGCCGATGGGCAGGAATGACAAAAACGGCTTACTTAATAAGGTAGCTGACTAAGAACCTAAAGTTGATTCCATCCGCCCGGAGCCGGTTTTGCAGGAAGTCACCTCCGCCCGGGAAAGAATAATCCACATCAAAGAGGTTGTAGACCCCGAGCGAGACCTGGAGACCCTTGGGCAGGTCCCGCCAGACGAGGTTCAGGTTGGTAAGCAGGTAAGCCCCGGTGGTCAGGGGATTTCCGTTTTCGTCTTCCGTCCCCTGGATATCCCGCTCACCCGAGAACTGGAAATGGGGGGAGAGAAAAAGGTGCTTCCGGGTGTAGGGAAAGGGGAAACTCAAGCCCACATTGCCGAAAACGGCGGGGGAGTTGCTGAGGTTGTGGGTTTCCCCTTCAGAGGTTTCCTCGGTTTTCTGCAGGGTCGTGTTCAAAAAGCCCTCGATCCCGCTCGACCACTTGGCCC